>DRME01000010.1 GCA_011375175.1 Deltaproteobacteria bacterium
GGCGAAAAGGGCGTCTTCGTGACGGCCGGCGAGTCCACGCGCCTTGCGACGGCGCTCTTTTCCCGCCATGCCGCCCGCAGGGTCGTCTA
Source organism: Deltaproteobacteria bacterium (assembly GCA_011375175.1). Taxonomy (NCBI): domain Bacteria; kingdom Pseudomonadati; phylum Myxococcota; class Myxococcia; species Deltaproteobacteria bacterium. Next base: position 90 of record DRME01000010.1, read on the forward strand.
CCCCTCTCCGTCTGCAAGACCCGGCGGGTTCATGGAGTGGCTCTCCGGCGAGCTCGCCCGCGGCGGCCACGACGCCGTCATAGCGACCGAGTACGAGACCCAGCTCCTTCTCGTCCGAAACCGCGGCGTGCTGGAGCGGTGCGTGCGCCTCCCCTTTCCCGGCGCGGCCCTCATGGAGCGTGTCCACGACAAGGCGGCCCTCATGGAGTACGCCGCCTCCGCGGGGGTGGACGTTCCCCTCACCTTCCTGCCCGAAGGCCCCGGCCACGTCGACGAGCTCGCCGGGAGGCTCGACTACCCGGTGGTGGTCAAGCCCCGGCGCTCGTCGGGCTCGCGGGGGATCGTCTACGCCCGCAACGCCGACGAGCTGCGCCGGGCCTGGCGGACCGTCAACTCCCGCCATCCCCTGCCCATGGTCCAGGAGTACGTGCCCACCGTGGCCGGAGGGGCCCGCGGCGTGGGCGTCGTCTACAACTTCGACTCCGAGCCGAGGGCGGCCTTCGCCTACCGCAGGCTGCGCGAGTATCCCGTGAGCGGCGGCCCCAGCACGCTGCGCGAGAGCATAGACGACAGGGGGCTCGTGGAGAGGGCCCTCTTTCTCATGAACCGGCTCGGCTGGGTGGGGCCGGCCATGGTCGAGTTCAGGATGGACGCACGGGACGGGCGCCCGAAGCTCCTCGAGATAAACCCGCGGCTGTGGGGCTCGCTCCAGCTCGCCGTGCTCTCGGGCGTTGACGTGCCGTGGATGCTCGCAAGGCTCGCCGTGGACGGCGACGTGGAGCCGGTCATGGACTACCGCGCCGGGGTTCGGTGCCGGTGGCTCGTGCCCGGCGACCTCATGCACCTGCTCACCAATCCGGCGTGGCCCTCGGTGCTGAAAGATTTTTTCAGAAGGACCGACGGAGATGATATAATCTCGGCAAGCGATCCGTGGCCGCTCTTGGGCCGGGCCTGCTCGGCCGTTGCGCTGCTCTACTCGAAGGAGCTGAGGTCCGTCGTATTCAGGTAAATCAAGGAGCCGAGATCCGTCATATACGGGCAAATTCAGGCAGAGCCCCCGGCCGGCGCACGGGCGGGGGCTCTGCCCGGGAGCGGGGGTTGGTATGATAAGAAAGAGAGTGTTGCAGGCAGTGGCCGCCGCGGCGGCGCTCGTCGTTCTCGCCGCAGGCGCGCGGGGCGCCGAGTTCAGGAAGACCAAGATCGCCGTCATCGACTTTCAGCTCCAGGGCGAGGGGTTCTCCACGCCCGACATGGGCAAGATCGTGGCCGAATGGCTCATCACCGAACTCGTCAAGGCGGGCCGCTTCGACGTCATAGAGCGAAGGCTCCTCGAAAAGGTGCTGAGCGAACAGGAACTCGGGCTGACCGGTGTCATCGACTCCGAGAGCGCGAGCAAGCTCGGCCGCGTGCTCGGCGCGAGGGTGGTCATCTCGGGCACGGTCATGAAGCTTCCGGCCTACACGGAGGTCAACGCCCGCCTCATCGACGTTGAGAGCGGCTCCATCATAGCGGCCGAGAAGGTCAAGAGCGAGACGACGACGAGGCTTGAACACCTCATAGAACTCATGGCCGAGAAGATCATAAAGGACTTCCCGCTGGAGGGCTACGTCGTGGCCCGCACGGGCGACTACGTCTCCATAGACCTTGGAAAGATGGCGGGCGTGAGAGAGGGGATGCGTTTCGTGGTCTTCAAGGAGGGTGAGGTCATAAAGCACCCCAAGACGGGCGAGGTCCTCGACATCTCGCAGATCCGCGTCGGCGAGGTGGAGGTCACCGGCGTCAAGGAGAAGATAGCCACGGCCCGCATAGTCTCGGAAGAGGAGGGGCGGCGGATCGAGTACGGCGACATGGTGAGGAGCGTAAAGGAGGAGACGAAGGTCGAGGTCGAAAGACCCGCGGCCTACCAGCCGCCGGCGCGCGAGTCCCGGCCTGAGCCCGTGCCCGCGGCCCTCCACTACAGGGAGATCGACAGGCGCATAAGGGAGCTCGAAGAGGCCAAGGCCCGGGGACGCAGGCCCGAGAAGATCGACATAAAGCGGCTCATCGGCAGGATACAGGTGAGACTGAAGAAGGATTACACCTCGCCGGAGCTGTACTTCCACCTGGCCAGGGTCTACCGTCTCGTCGACAGCTACCGCAAGGCCCAGAAGACGCTCGTCAAGGCCCTATACTACGACGCCCGCTACCTGCCCGCCCTGGCCCTGCAGGGGGAGATGAACTACGAGGCATCGCGCCGGGCGGACTGGCGCGGCGGGGCGCTGCGCGACAGGGCCTACGAGGCGTACACGGCCATAGCGACGTCGGAGGAGGCGGGCCCCTCCCTCAAGGCGCTGGCGCACCTGCGTCTCGGCGACATCCTCTGGCACATAGACGACGACCGCGAGAAGGCGAGAAGGCACTGGGAGGAGGCGGCCCGCTTCGAGTCGACGCCCCACGCCGCCAAGGCGAGGGCCAGGCTCAGGGAGACGGAGACCGGGAGGCGGCCGCCCCTGCGCGGGAAGGGAGCGGACGAGGAGATCGACTGGTTCGAAAGGCCCGAGCCGTGACGGTCAACGCCATAACGGTAGACCTCGAGGACTGGTACCACGTCTGCGGCGACGGCGCCCAGGCCGACCCCGCAGGGTGGGACGCCTACGAGAGCCGTGTTACGGCGAGCACCGGCAGGATACTGGACATACTCGACAAGGCCGGCGCCAAGGCGACCTTCTTCGTCCTCGGCTACATAGCCGACAGGAACCCGCGCCTCATAGAGCGCATCCACCGGGAGGGCCACGAGCTGGCCGTCCACGGCTACTACCACCGCCGGGTCTTCGAGATGACGCCCGCCGAGTTCGAGGCCGACCTGGAGAGGTCGATAAGGGCCGTCGAGAGCGTCACCGGCGAGCCCGTGCTCGGCTTCAGGGCGCCGGAGTGGTCGGTGACGAGCGGCACGTACTGGGCCTTCGAGATAATGGCCGCCGCCGGCCTCAGCTACGACTCGAGCACCGTCCCGCTAACGCGCATGGGCGAGCGGGGGCTGCCCCATCTGCCCCATCGGGTCCGCACCCCGAGCGGCGAGATCATCGAGTTCCCCCTTACGACGATGAAGTGTTTCTGGGAGCGGCTCCCCTTCACCGGCGGGCTGCCCATGAGGCTCTTTCCATACTGGCTCATAGCCGAGGCACTGCGCTCGACCAACGCCGCGGGGCAGCCGGGGCTCGTCTACATACACCCGTGGGAGTTCGACCGGGAACAGCCGAGGATCGAGCTTCCGCTGACGAGACGCTTCATGCACTACTTCAACACGGCCTCCACGCGGCCCAAGCTCGAAGGGCTGCTCCGCCACTTCCGTTTCGCCCCCATCAGGGAGGTGCTCGGCCTGTGAGGCGGGAGGGCTACTACATACGCTCGCTGCTCTCGACGGCGCTCGCATACGTCGCCGTCGTCGGCCTCCTCTTCCGGCTCGTCTACCTGGCGGGGCCCTGGGGCCTGGCCCTCATAGCGGCCGCCGTCGCCGCCGGTTTCGCGGTCCTCTACGACTGGGGCGGCAGGCTTTCGGCCCTCGCCGGCCGCCGCCGGAAGGCGATCCATGGGCGCGCGCGGGAAGCTCCCCTCGAGGCCGGAGCCGGCAAGGCGCCGCGCACGACGGAGGGCGCATGAGCGCAAGGCGCGTTGCCGTGACGGGCGTGGGCATGGTGACGGCCCACGGCGCGGGCTGGCGGCGGAACATGGAGGCCTTCAAGGCCGGACGCGACTCGACGGCCGAGGTCCGGGCCTTCGACGGCTCGGGCTACAGGGCCTCCCGCTGCGCCGAGGCGCGGGATTTCGTCTTCGCGTACAAGCCGCTCAGGCTTCGCGCCTCGCGCCTTGACAGGGCGTCGAAGCTCCTTCTCACGGCCTTCGACGAGGCCATGGCCATGGCCTCCATGGACCGCTTCGACGAACCGGCCGCCGTGGTGCTCGGCACCACCCTTGGCGGCATGCTCTCCGGCGAGCGCTACCATGCCGACGGACTGCGGCGCGGCTTCGACCGGGCCAGGGTGTCTCTTCTCACCGACTACCTGGCCCACAGCCAGGCGGCGAACCTGAAGCTCGAGTACTCCATAAGGGGGCCTTCCCTCACCCTCAGCGACGCCTGCGCCTCGGGCGCCACGGCCATAGGCACGGCCTTCCACATGGTCCGCGCCGGCGAGACGAGGGTCGCCGTCGCCGGCGGCTACGACACGATGAGCGAGTTCACCTTCGCCGGCTTCAACGCCCTCCAGGCCGTCTCGCCCACCCTCTGCCGTCCCTTCGACGCAAGGCGCGACGGGCTCGTGCTCGGCGAGGGCGCGGCCGTGCTCATCCTCGAGGAGATGGAGAGCGCCGTTGCGCGCGGCGCGGCGGTGCTCGGCGAGGTCCTGGGCTACGGCTCCGCCTCCGACGCATTCCACATGACAAGACCCGACCCCGAGGGCCGGGGAGCAGCCTCGGCCATGAGACGCGCCCTCGACGACGCCGGGCTCTCTCCCGAAGAGATCGACTACATAAACGCCCACGGCACGGCCACGCCGCTGAACGACCTCATGGAGGCCCGGGCCGTGAGGGCCGTCTTCGGCGGACGGGACGTGCCCGTAAGCTCCGTAAAGCCCATGGTGGGACACACCCTCGGGGCCGCCGGGGCCGTCGAGGCCGCCGTCTGCCTCATGGCCATAAGCGGGGGCTTCCTTCCGCCCAACATAAACTGCGACGAGCCCGACCCGCAGTGCCCGCTCCGCATCGTCCACGGCCCGGAGGAAGGCGTAGAGCTGAGGACCGCCCTCTCCAACTCCTTCGGCTTCGGCGGCACCAACGCCTCGCTCGCGCTCGCAGGGGTCCGGCGATGAAGGGGGGCGGCATCGTCATAACGGGCCGCGGCGTGGTGAGTCCCGCGGGCGCGGGAAAGGACGGGCTGCGCGGTCTGCTCAGAGAGGGCCGCCGCGCGCTCGGAGAGGTCGAGGCCTTCGACGCGCCCTGCGAGGCGGGAGAGATAAAATCCTTCGATCTCCTCGACCACGTGGACGACCGGCGGCTGCGCCGGGCCGCGCCGGCCACGCAGTACGTGGCGGCGGCCGTGGCCGAGGCGCTCGGCGAGGCGGGCATTGCCGGCGAGGCCGCCGGGACGGGGACGGGGCTCGTGACGGCCGTGACCCACGGGGCCGTGGGCTTCACCTGCCTCTTCCACCGCGACCTCGTCATCGAGGGCCCCCTTGCCGCGAGCCCGGCCCTCTTCTCCGATTCGGTGCTCAACGCCCCGGCCGGCAACACGGCCATGGCCTTCGCCGTGAGGGGACCGGTCCACACCATAGTGGGCGCGGCTCCGGCGGGGCTCCAGGCCGTGGAGCTCGCCGTCCGTCTCGTGGCCTCGGGACGGGTGGAACGCTGCATAGCGGCCGCCACCGAGGAGCTCAACGAGCGGGTCGTGGAGGCCTACTTCAGGATGGGCCTCATAAGCCCGGAGGCCGCTCCCTTCGGACCGGCTCGAAAGGGTTTTCTTCCGGGCGAGGGCGCGGCGGCCGTGGTAGTGGAGAGGATGGAGGCGGCGGCGCGGCGCGGCGCCGCCCCCCTGGCCGCCGTCGCCTCGGCGGCCGGCGACGGCGGACCTTCGCTCGAGGAGGCGCTCGGCCGCATCTGCGCCCCGGCGGCCGGGTCGGCCGGGACGGCCGCAACGGCGGACCTGCTCGTCTCCGGCGCAAACGGCGGACCCGCCGACGCCGTCGAGGGGCGGGTCATGGGCGCGCTCCTGCCCGAAGGCACGGCCGTAAGGGGCCTGAAGGCGCTCACCGGCGAGGCCTTCTGCGCCTCGGCTCTCACCTCGCTCGTCGCCGCCACCTTCTTCCTCGAAGAGGGGGAAGGGGCGCCTTCGGGCGCCGCGCCGCAGGACGTCTCTACGGAGTGGAGCTGGGCCGACTTCACCGCCGCGGCGGCGGCAAGGGAGGTGCTCGTAACGGCCACGGGGCTTCGCGGCGAAGCCGCCGCCGTGAGGCTCGCCGCCACGCATATACGAATAAGTATGGAGGGGCTTGCAGGCTTGTAAAAGGGTCATGGACCCACGGTTCCCTCAAACCCCCTCCAAAAACTTTTAACGCGACTTGGTTTCTCCCTGTTTTGCCAAGCAAAACAGGGAGAAACCAAGTCGTATTAAAAGTCTTTGAAGGGGGCCTGGGGGAAACGTGGGCCTACGGCCCTTCTACAGAAAGTTTCCCCCAGCGCAATCAATCCGGTAAAGCAGAGAAGATGGAATCGGTCGTCAAGGATATGGGACTGGGGCTGTTGCGGCAATTCCTTGTCGCCAGGGCCCTGAGCGAGCGGCTCATGGGCTTCTGCGGCGACGAGGGCGTCACCGACGTCGCCGCCCGCCTGGGCCTCTTCGACCTCCGCCGCTGGTTCGAGGGCCTCGCCGCCGGACCTGGCTACAGGCTCGATACGCCGGTGAGGCGGCGCATGGCCGCCACCCTTCTCGACTTTCTCGTTGAGTGCGGCGTCGTTGAGAGGGGGCCGGAGGGGACGTACCGATACGCGGGGAAGAGCGGCGCCACGGCGGGGGAAGAGCCGCTGAGCGGCGAAGAGAGGGAGACGCTGAGGCGCTGGTTCGCCGGGGAGATCGATTTCTTCGACGCCTGCCTCGACGAGGCCCCGCGCTTTCTTCGCGGCGGCCCGCACCCCTTCGACTTCACCGACGAGTGTCTCGCCCTGTGGGAAGGATTTCTCGGAAACTTCGAGTTCGGGACCCTTCGGGCCGTGATGCTGCGGCTCATGGCCGTCGACGACGCGCCTTCGACGAGGGTTCTCGACCTCTGTTTCGGCCTCGGCCACGGCATCGTGGACCTGATGAGCGACTTCAGGGACGCGTCGATCACGGCCGTAGACTTCAGCGACACCTACCGGCCCGCCGCCGAGGCCAGGGTGGAGGAGGCGGCCAGGCGCAGGGGCATAGAGATCGACGGCAGGCTGAGCTGGGCCGAGGGATGGAAGGGCTTCGGCGAGCCGCTGCCCTTCGGCGACGCCGCCTTCGACGCCGTCCACTTCACCTTCTCGGACCCCTACATACCCGCGCAACTGCGCCGCAGCGTCTACGGCGAGATACGGCGCGTCCTCAAACCCGGCGGCGTGCTCGGGGCGGCCACGTGGGTATATCCCGACGACGAGCGACAGGTGGTGAGCAACCGCTGGATACGCCGCCAGGTGCTGGTCCACGACTTCGCCGAGAGCGTCTGCCGCGGCTGGCAGGGTTTCCACGACGCCGGCCTGACGCTGCGGCTCTTCGACGAGATCGGCTTTGAGAGAAAGCGCTCGCTCTTCGGCGACGACAACAGGCTGGGCTCATCGCTCTGGGTCATGGTGAGGCGGTAGGGCCGTGGGCGAGGCGGCCGTCACGGGAGTGGGGGTTGTCACCCCCCTTGAGAGCGGGCGGGGGACCGGGCTCTTCTGGCGCTCTCTCATCGAGGGGCGCAGCGCCGTGGCGCCCGTCACCCTCTTCGACGCCTCGCCCTACGGCGCCGTGGCGGCCGCGCAGGTGGAAGGGCTCGAGGGCGCCGGAGCGGACCGCTGGTTTGCAATGATGGAGAGGGCCCTGGACCTTGCCCTGCGGGACGCCGGGCTATGGGGCGAGAAGGGGGAGCTTGCAGGGGCGGCCCTCGTGGTGGGCACGGTCCTCGGCGGCGTACTCCACGGCGAGCGGGTCTGGCGCGAGGGGAGAAGGGAGCCGCCGCCCGGCTATAGCCTCCACAGCGGCGCAAAGAGGCTCGCCGCGGACTTCGGCATCGGCGGGCCGGTGACCACCGTCTCCACGGCCTGCGCCTCCGGGACCGACGCCCTGGGACTCGCCTATCGGCTCGTGGCCGACGGAGCCGTCGAGACGGCAGTGGCCGGCGGGGCCGACGCGCTCTGCGAGTTCGCCCTGAGCGGCTTCAGCGCCCTCGGCGCCCTCTCGCCCACCGGCGTGGCCAGGCCCTTTGCGGCCGGCCGCGACGGACTCGTGCTCGGCGAGGGCGCGGCCTTCCTGGTCCTCCAGGACGGCCGGCGCGCCGGGGAGCGCGGCGCGCCGGTGTACGGACGGGTCCGCGGCTACGCCTCCCGGAGCGACGCAAACCACATGACCGCCCCCGACCGCGAGGGACGGGGCCTTGCGCGGGCCATGGAGGCCGCGCTGGCCGAGGCGGGGGTGCGGCGGGTCGACTACATAAACGCCCACGGCACGGGCACCCCCTACAACGACGCCATGGAGACCAGGGCCATAAAGAGGGTCTTCGGCCCCGCGGCATACGACATACCGGTAAGCTCGGTGAAGGGCGCCGTGGGGCACAGCTTCGGCGGCGCCGGCGCCATGGAGGCCGCAATCTGCCTCCTCGCCATGAAAGACGGCGTACTCCCTCCCACCATAAACCTCGACCGGCCCGACCCGGAGTGCGACCTCGACTACGTGGCCCGAGGGGCCAGAGACAGGGCCGTACGGACGGCCATGAGCCTGTCGGCAGGTTTCGGCGGACAAAACGGCGTCGTCGTCTTCGACAGCGGTCCCGTCCATCGAAGCCCGGGCACAAAGGTCTGAAGAGCCCCGCCCTTGCGCCCCCCTTCCTCCCCGCTTCCCCCCCAGGACCGGGGTCCGTTTACAAATTCGAGCCCCGGGGCTATAATGCTACAAGGAAGCTCTGATTAATCGCTCCGGCGGAAACTTTCTGTAGAAGGGCCATAGGCCCACGTTTCCCCCCTGCCCCATCGTATGTTCTTCGGATCTTCGGCCGTACCGGGGCTTCGGCCCGCAAAGGCGTAACAACCCCGCCTGGCGCGGGCCGAACCCCCGGTACAAGCCCCCGAAGCGGCCGGCGCGGGCAGTCCTGGGGAAACTTTATAGCGCAACGTCAGAGCCTCTCCAAAGGATTTTGCCGTAGTCTCGGGGCCAGCGCCATTGGAAACGCACATCGGCAAGAGACAGTGGACCATCTCCGTCATGACGCTCATGGTCGTGGCCATCATGCTCGTCCTGTGGAACAGGTCCTTCACGACCACCAAGGAGGCGGCCTTCCAGGAGTTCAGCCGCAGGCAGTCCGTCCTGGTGGAGAACACGGCGAACGCCATCAGGGTCTTCTTCGACGAGATCGCCTGGCATCTGAAGATGACGGCGGCCGAGGACCCGGCCGGCAACCTCGACGAAGAGCGGGCAAGGGCCGATCTGCAGCGCAGGTTCGAAAGACTCAGCTACCTGGGGGTGAACGACATGGGGGTCCTGGACGCCGACGGGATCCTGCGCTACAACGTCAAGGCGCCCGCCATAGAGGGCCGCGACTTCTCCTACCGCCGCTACTTCAGGACGGCCCGCCAAAGGCCGGAGGCCGGCCTGGTGATAAACGAGCTCATCGAGTTCAAGGGCGCGGACGTGGGCAAGAAGGGGGTCATCTTCGCGGTCCCCGTGGTGAGAACGGATGGAGAGGGCGGTGAACGGGAAAGGCGCTTCGGCGGCGTGATCGTCTGCACGCTCAAGGTCGATACGCTGGTGCGCAGGTTCATCGCCCCGCTCAGGCTGTCGGACCGGGGTTTCGTCATGCTCGTCGACGACGAGCTCACCATCCTCTGGTCTCCCGACCCCGCCATGACGGGCCACAAGCTCGCGGGCGTGCGCGAGGGGACCGGCGGCTCCGCTCCCCTTGCATCCGCCATGAGCCGCGACGGGAGCGGCATGGGCGAGTACATATTCTGGAGCTACGACGACAGGGACCGCATCTTCACCGACGATACGGAGCCCTATCTCTTCGCCTACACGACGGTGCGCATCGGGAAGGGATGGTGGAGCATCGTGTCGTCCACGCCCACAGAGGAGGTCAAGGCACTGCTGGGCGGCTACTACGCCGACCAGATGATGCTGCTCGGCGTGATACTCACGGTCGTGCTGGCCGGCTCGTCATACCTGCTCCACCTGTCGTCGAACCAGCGGCGTCTGCTCGAAAGGGAGGTGGACTCGAGGACAAGGGACCTCAAGGAGTCGCACGAGAGGCTGCTTACCATACTGGACGGCCTCGAAGCCGCCGTCTACGTCTCCGACATCGAGACCCACAGGATACTCTTCGCCAACAGGTACATACGCGACATCTACGGCGAAGTGGTGGGCAGACTCTGCTGGCGGACATTCCACGAGGAGCATAACGGCCCGTGCAGCCACTGCTCAAACGAACGGATCCTCGCCCCCGACGGCACTCCCAGGGGCGTGCACAAGTGGGAGTACCGAAGCTCGACGGACGGCCGCTGGTACGCCGTCTACGACCGCGCCATAAAGTGGATGGACGGGCGCATGGTGCGCCTCGAGATAGCCGTCGACATAACGGAGCGCAAGACGCTCGAGGAGGAAAAGCTGCGGGCCAACAGGCTGGCCGCCGTGGGAAGGCTGGCCGCCGGCGTGGCCCACGAAATAAACAACCCCCTCGCCAACGCCTCGCTCAACGTGCAGATGCTCAAGGATATGCTCTCGGCCGCCGGAGGCTCCCGCGATGTGATGCGAAAGCTCGAAGGCGTGGAGAAGAACGTGGACAGGGCGGCCCACATAGCAAGCGAGCTGCTCGACTTCTCGCGCAGCCAGCGCCGCGAGACCGTGAAGATCGATATCAACAAGGTCGTCGAGGACGCCCTCATGGCCGTCGACTACCAGATGGAGGGCGTCGAGGTGAAGAGGAGACTTGCGCTCCTCCCCCCGGTCAAGGGTTCTCCCGAGAGGCTTGAGCAGGTCTTCGTAAACCTCCTCAAAAACTCCATCGAGGCCATGCCCGATGGCGGCGAGATAGACGTCACCACAAGACGCGACGGCGCCTTCGTCGTCGTGGAGATACGAGACAGCGGCGTGGGCATAGGCGACGACGACCTTCCAAGGGTCTTCGAGCCCTTCTTCACCACCAAGGAGGCGGGAGAGGGTCTCGGCTTCGGTCTCGCCATCTCGTACGGCATAGTCGCCGAGCACGGCGGCTCCATAGCCATCGAGAGCGGGCCAGGCAGCGGGACCACGGCGGTCGTGCGCCTTCCCGTACATGAAACAGAGCAGGAGGTGTAGCCATGAAGAAGATACTCATAGTGGACGACGACGAGGAGCTGAGGGCCAACCTCTCGGAGATACTGGCGCAGGCCGGCTACGCGGCCGATGAGGCGGCCACCGGCGCCGAGGCCGTGGAGATGGCCGGATCGAGGGACTACGACGTGGTGCTGCTCGACAAGATGATGCCAGGCATGGACGGCGTGGAGACCCTCATGGAGCTCAGGAAGGCGGCGCCGCGCTCCAAGGTGATAATGGTCACGGCCTTCGCCACAGTCGAGGCGGCGGTGGACGCCGTCAAGAGGGGGGTGAGCCAGGTCGTCTCCAAACCCTTCAAGATAGAGCAGCTGCTCGTTCTCATAAGGCAGGCCATCGAAGAGGCGGCCTTCGAGAAGGGTGTGGAGCGCCTCGACCTCGACAAGACGCTCTCGGCCATGGCCAACCCCATACGCCGCACCATAATCAAGCTCCTCCACCGCGGCGGCCCCCTGAGACTCATGGAGATGAGCAGGCGGCTCGACATCGGCGACCACACCAAGACCATATTCCACATTAGGATCCTGAAGGAACTCGACCTCGTCTGCCAGAGCGAGACGGACCGGCACTACTTCCTGACCGCCAAGGGCGAACGGCTCATAAACTGCCTCGAAATACTCGAAAAACACATCGAGAGCGCAGGTCCGTAGCAGACTCGAAACGAGTTGTCGCAAGCCGCGGAGACTGCCCCGGGCTGACGACGAAAAAACAGATTTTTTCCCCACCTGCAAAGTCCCCCCGCCCTTCGGTGAACGATCCTTCACACCACCTCAGCCACTTTGAACACAAATTCAATTGACGGCCTTCTTCTCCCACAGATACTATATACTTATGGAAACTCCGATTTATTGTACCGGGGGGAAACTTATCTATAAGAGGGGCCACAGGTCCACGGTTCCCTCAGACTCCCTCCAAAGACTTCAACGCCCTGCGGTTCCCCCCGTTCTGCAAGCAGAATCGGGGGGAACCGCAGGGGATTGAAAGTCTTTGAAGGGGCGCACTGCCCGCGTCGGCGGCCTCGGGGGGCTGTACCGGGGATTCGGGCCGCAAAGGCGTAAAAAGATCCCGCCCGGCGCGGCCCGAACCCCCGCCACAAAAGTTTCCCCCAGGCGGACGGGCCGACGGTCGAAATTACGAGCGCATAGCGGCAAGGGGAGAGGAGGACGGTTACGCGAAGATGCAGCATGGCAGGTGGCTGCCGGTGTACACGGCCGCGGCTCTCCTGGCAGGGGCGCTCTGCACCGCTGTGGTATACTTCTCCCTCCACAGCAGTCTCCCTGCCGGTGAGAGAGAGGCGACGGTAAGCGACGGGGGGCTCGCCGGGCCATCGGAGTTGCGCAGCGCATCCGGGCGCGGGGGCGGCGACTTCCGCAGCCTCTACAGGCTCGGCCTCGTCTATTACAACCGCGAGGACTTCGACGGCGCCATAGCCCTGTGGAAGAGGGCCGCCGCCATGCTCCCGGAGGGCGACATGATGAAGACGACGCTCATGGACATCGTCAGGCGGGCGGAGAGGCGCAAGGCGCTCACAGGCAGGATGCGCGAGCTCGAAAAGGCAGTGGACCTCAAAGCCCCTCCCCTGGCCGAGGGCCTCGAGCTCGCCTCGCTCTACATCGCGGAGCGCCGCTTCTTCAGCGCCGGAGAACTCTACAGAGCCATGACGCAGGTCCACGCCGACGACCCGAGGCCCTGGGCCGGACTTGCAAAGCTCGTCTACCGCCAGGGCCGCATACTCTGGGCCGAGCGTTACGCCCGCAGGGCCATAGCTCTCGGGACAATAGACGAAGAAGTGATGCGCATCAACGACGAGATAGAGAAGCTCATCCCGCTCCTGGCCGAGGAAGGCTACGACGAGCTCGTAAAGAGGTCCCATCCGGCGGGATGAGACAGCCGGCGATGGCGCGATGAGGTTGCTTGGAAGCGCCCTGCTCTTCACCGTCGCGCTCCTGTCCCTCGGGCGCTCGCAGGCCGCCACGGAAGGGACCGACGCCGTACCGCGGGTCCACATCCCGCAGCGCACCGTCGAACTCGGCCGGTCCCAGCCTGGGGTCAAGCCCACGGGCAGCTTCACCATAGGCAACACCGGCTCGGCGCGGCTGAACATAATCGAGCTCAAACCCTCGTGCGGGTGCACCGTCGCCGAACCGGAGACGAAGACGATAGCCCCGGGCGAGGAGGTCGAAGTGACCGTCACCATCGACCCCCGAGGCAAGGCCGGCGGCTACCGCAAGACGGTGACCGTCAGGACCGACGATCCCGAGGAGCCGGTCGTCGAGGTGGTGGTGACCGGAGAGGTGGCCATAACGGAGCACGGCGAGGCTCCCGACAGGTCCGCCATCTTCACCGGCAAGTGCGCCGCCTGTCACGCCGAGCCGGCCTCGGGCAAAGAAGGCGAGCCGCTCTTCGAGGCCGTATGCGCCCTCTGCCACGGCCACTACGGCCTTGGCGGACCGGCGGCGGCGAGGATAAACGACCTCGACTTCGTAGAGAACCATGACGATTCGTACATAAGGACCGTCATCGCCGACGGTGTGTCCGGCACTTCCATGCCGGCCTTCGCAAAGGAGGCGGGAGGCCCGCTCGACACCGGCCAGATAGAGTCGCTCGTGGAGCTCATCCGGTGGTGGGAAGAGGGCTACGTCTTCAGGGACAACAGGAACTACATCGGAGGAGCAAGGTGAATGGTCGGAGATGGCAGGCGCTCGGCATGGCGCTCGCCGCCGCCGTGGTCGGCCTCGCCGTAGCGGTCAGGCTCGGCCACACCACCGGCGGCACCTTCGCCGGCACGGAGCACGGAGGCGCGGACACCACCTACCCCGACCGCGCCTACTACCCCTCCACCGACAACGTCACCGGTGTCTCCAGGGGACAGGTCGACGCATTCTACAACATCTACTACAAGAGGGGCGAATGCAACCACTGCCACGAACCCCACGCATCGGTGGGAGGGGGGCTCGAACCGGAGCCGAGTTCCCCGCCGGGACCGGGCAACTACCTCCTCTTCAACAACTATAACACCAAGTCCTCGCGGGTCGAGTTCTGCGGCACCTGCCACAGCGAACAGGACCCCGACGCAAACGGCGTGACCTTCGACACGCCCTACGACTTCAGCTTCAGGGGCGTCACCAAGTACTACGACTCGGCCCACTACAGCCGCAACATCCAGTGGCCCGGCGGCCAGTACGGATCGACGTACCCGGCCAAGAGCGCCTCCGAGGCCGGGGCCTGCGTCAACTGCCATACCCCCCACGGCTATCCCTACAGCTCCGATGATCCGGCCGTGGGAAGCGTGCCGGCCGGCACACCGTACCCCAAGCAGCTCGTAGAACTCACCGACATAAACAACAGGGACCCGTCTACCTCGCCCATAACGGGCTGGCCCAACGTGAGCGGCCGCGACCCCGACGACGCCGAGGACCTCTGCTACACCTGCCACGACGGCTCGCCCGTGCAGAACAAGGACCTCTCCATGTACAACCCTTACCAGAAGTGGGGGCTGCCCTACTACACGAGCGGCGCCACGTCCATAAAAGAGTCCTTCCAGCAGACCTACCACCATCCGGTGAAGGACAGCGAGCAGGCCGGCAAGACCTCCTACTACCACGCCGACGCCTCAAAGCCCCTGGACGTGCACAACAAGGTGGAGTGCACCACGTGCCACAACCCGCACCTGGCAAGCGGCAGGTGGGACGACGCTTCACCGGCGTGGCCCTCGCCGACGCCTGTCGTGCTGCCGGGCGTTACGCACGGCGCCTACCTCGACAACGTGGGGGCCTACGACTGGCCGCCGCCCTCCTGGGGGCTCAGCTATCAGCCCGGGGAGCTCTGGGGAGACGACCCGGAGGAGAAGATAAACGCGCTGATGAACAGATTCATCGGCATGGGCACCGGCGGATGGGAGTTCAACGTCCTGCGGGGCATACCCTACGGCGGCTCTCCGCCCTGGGACCAGGCGCCCAAGTACCAGCCGCCCTTCGGCGGCACGGCTGACGGCCAGTACCAGCCCGACGGCGACTCGCTGCCCGACTACATAACCTTCTGCCTGGACTGCCACCAGCACAAGCTCGGAAGCATCATGCCCATATACTGGGGCGCCGGCTTCCCTCCGGGCGTCAACCCCACGCAGTGCGACGGCATGTGGCCCTACGCCTGCGTCACCGCCACGGGCAGCGAGCCCCACGGCTTCGACGCCGCCAACCAGTCGCCCTTTTTGTGTTGCAACCCGCCGGGAAACGCCTGCGGCGACCTGACGACCGACCCTACCAGCCCCTTCTACGGCGAGCCGCGGGGCCGGGGCTACGCCGTCTTCAGCCGCCCGCCCTACGAGATGGCCGACAGGATAGCGGGCATAAACTACGTCCTCGCATGCACGGACTGCCACGAGCCCCACGGCTCGCCCGAGAACGGCCTGCTGAGAAAGCGGATCAACGCCTACGAGGGCTCCACCATACACAACGTCCTCTGCAACGCCTGCCACTACTACTACGGCGGCGCCATGACCTACGACGGCTGCGGCGGCGGAGGGCTCAAGGGCTGCGCCACGGCGTCGTGCCACCTAAACACCGTGCTCCACCGCATAGACAATAACACCGGCGGCGGAGGAGCCATAATCTACACGCCCACGGGATGCCCCAAACCCAAGTCCCTCGAGGTGCGCTTCGACATGAACTGGACGGCCGGAAGCACCAACGTGACCGACAATACCGGCAGGCTCGACGGCGTTGTGAACAACCCCTTCTCCACCATCCCCGGCGACGGCTACTTCCACGGCGACGGCTCAAGCCTCAACTACATAGAGTTCCTCAACGACGACTCGTGCCTGCAGAGCGCGACGGAGATGACCATCGAGGCCCGCATAAAACCGACGGGCATACCGGCGGGCGCCAACAACTACATACGGCGCATCTTCGACCGCGCCGGGGGCGCCAACTACCAGGTCTCGGTGTGGCGCAACGTTACGGGCGCGCCGTGGCAGCCCGTCTTCCAGCCGCCCGACAACGTGGCCGTCATCGCCTTCTGGCTCAAACCGGTCGACGCCCACGGCGGCAAGGCATGGAAGCCCGTGAAATCGGACTACAACACCTGTCCCGTGACAAACGACCACTGGTACAGGGTGAAGGTCGTATGGAACTCGTCGAAGACCGGAGGCATACCGGGCGACATCTGGATAGACGACGAGGGCACCGACGGACTCGGCTCGGGCGAGAACTGGTCCGGCTACAAGAACTGCACCGACTCCGCCCAGTCGCAGAACCCGGCGGACCGGCAACTCTGGGAAGGCGACCAGATAGCAACGGCCGACGGCGACTTCGTCATCGGCGCAAACATCAACAACCGCAGCAACAACCTCTTCAACGGCCTCATCGACTGGATAAGCTGGAAGGGCGTGGTGGACTACGGCGGCGTGGACGACCCGCCCAACCCGCCGCAGTAGAAACCTGGGGGAAGCTTTTTGTAAGGGTCACAGCCCCACGTTTCCCCCGGCGCAATAAATCGGAGCGTCCTTAGGTTAATCGATTCAGCGATACGAGTCAAGACATTCCTTTGATTCTGCTTGACAGGGACTTGTACGGGTGAATAAAATAATTGACAGGTTAACCGTATATTGCGGCAGGAGTAATGGAAATTGGGTAGAATAACAAGTTATGTGCAAAGAAAGGATACAAGAAAGTACTAATGCCGACCATTTCAATGTTTTATGGCATCATAATTAGAATGTATTGTGCACCCGACGAGCATAGTCCTCCACATTTCCATGCGTATTATCAGGCTCATAAAGCTATTATTGATATAAACACCTGCGAATTAACAGATGGGAGATTACCCCCGAAAC
>DRME01000011.1 GCA_011375175.1 Deltaproteobacteria bacterium
AGGCCTGCGGCGGCGCGCCGCCGCGCCGCCGCGTCGAGCGGGCATAGACAATACGTTACATTCCGGAGGCAGGTAAACATATGGCGCTCAGTCTGGCCAACATTATCGAACAGGTGGGGAAGGACAAGGGCATAGGCAAGGAGGTCCTCATCGACGCCCTGGAGTCGGCCATGCTCAAGGCCGCCGAAAAGAGGTTCGGAGCCACAAAGGACATCGAGGCCCATTACGCCGAGGACAGGGGCGAGATAGAGCTCTTCGTCTTCAAGACCGTGGTGGAGGAGGTCGAGGACCCGGACCTGGAGATGACGCTCGAAGAGGCGAGGGAGCTCGACCCAGAGGCCGTCATAGGCGACAGCATAGGCGTCAAGCTCAACGCCAGCGAGTTCGGACGCATAGACGCCCAGACGGCCAAGCAGATCATCATTCAGAAGGTCCGCGAGGCCGAGCGCGAGCTCGTCTATAACGAGTACAGCTCCAAGAAGGGCGAGATAATAACGGGCATAGTCCAGCGCTTCGAGAAGGGCGACATGATAGTGGACCTCGGCAGGACCGAGGCGCTGCTGCCCCGCAAGGAGCAGGTGCGGCGCGAGGGCTACCGTCAGGGCGAGAGGATCCGCGGACTGGTCATCGACGTGCGGAAGGAGGCCAAGGGGCCCCAGGTGATCATCTCCAGGACCCATCCCGACTTCCTCAAAAAACTCTTCGAGCTCGAGGTGCCCGAGGTCTACGAGGGGATTGTGGAGATAAAGGCCTGCTCGCGCGAGCCCGGCGACAGGGCCAAGATAGCGGTCGCCTCCAACAATCCCGACGTCGACCCCGTCGGCGCCTGCGTGGGCATACGGGGCTCGCGCGTGCAGGCCGTCGTCCAGGAGCTCAAGGGCGAGAAGATAGACATCGTCCACTGGTCCGACGAGCCGGCCGTCTTCGCAAAGAACATCCTCTCCCCCGCGCAGATCACGAAGGTCATAGTCGACGAGGAGGAGAAGGCCCTCGAGGTGATAGTGCCCGAGGACCAGCTCTCCCTCGCCATAGGCAAGCGGGGGCAGAACGTGAGGCTCGCGGCCAAGCTGACGGGCTGGAAGATAGACATACGCACCGAGGAGGAGGCGAGGGCCGGCGAGGCGCTTACGCCCGAGGAGGCGCTGCGTCTCGAGGTGGAGGCCCACATGGCCCAGAGCATGGCCGCCGAAGCCGCGAGCGCCGAAGCCGCGAGCGCCGAAGCCGGGACGGTGGAGGCGGCGCCCCCTGAAGCCGGGGCCGCCGCGGGCGGGGCCGAGGAGAGCCCAGAGACGGCGGCCGGCGCGCAGAGCGGGGCCGCTGCGGCCGCCGAGGGGGCCGAAGAGGCCGGCGACGGCGCGGAGGGCGCGCAGAACCAGGCCCCTTCCCGGCCGGACGAGCTCGCCGCCCTCGGCATAGGCGACGAGGCGGCGGCGGCGCTGAGGGAGGCCGGTTTCACCACCGTGGAGAGCCTCGCCGGCGCCGAGATCGACGTGCTCGGCGAGATCGAGGGGCTCGACGCCGAGGCGCTCGACAGGATAAGGGCCGCCATAGAGGAGTACAGGGGCAGGGCCTGATGCCCACGAGGACCTGTGTCGGCTGCAGGCGCGCAAGACCGGCCGGAGAGCTCGTAAGGCTTGCGGCCTCCGGCGGAGTGCTCGCCGTCGACAGGCACGGAAGATTGGGCGGACGGGGGGTCTATCTCTGTCCCGACCCTTCGTGCGTGCGCGCCGCTCTCAGGCGCAGGGGGCTCTTCAGCGCCGCTCTCAGGCGCAGGGTGGCCGTGCCGGACGCCGACACTCTGGTGGCGGCCGTCGTCGGCGGCGCGGAGGCCGCGCCCCGTGAAACGACCATGCCCTGCGGCCGTGCGGCGGGGGAGAAATAACGAATACACTCGAGGACGAACCGGGACGGACATGACGGAAAAGGAAAAACAGGAAGCAGCCGAGACCATCGAGGAGAAGCGGATAAAGCCCTCCGTCATAAGGCGCAGGCGCACGAGAAAGGTGGTCGCGCCGGAGGAGGAAAAGGCCGCCGAAAAGGGCGCTGCGCCGGCCGGGACCGCCGGTGCCGAGGCGGAGACCGCAGCGGCCGGGGGTACGCCGGAGCGGCCCGAGACCACGCCCGCGCCGCCGTCCGCCCCGGCCCCAGGCCAGCAGCCCGAGCCCGCCAAGGCGCAAGGCCCCTCGACGGAAAAGGAGGCTCAGGCCGCTACGGCGACGGAGGCCGCCGCCGAGCCTGCCGCAACGGAGGAGGCGCGGCCCGCCGCAAGAAAGCCCGCCGTCAGGCCGGCCCCAACGGAAAAGGGCGCCCCTCCCGCCGGAGTCAGGGCGGCCAGGCCCCGGCCCGAGGCCGGGAGGCCCCAGAAAAAGGAGCCCGTCCGCAAAAAAGAGGTCAAGTTCTTCGAGAAGGCCGTCGAACAGCCGCGCAGGACCTTCCCCCAGCAGCCCTTCAAGAAGGGCAAGGGCAAGCCCCGGGGCAAGCGCGCGGCCGACAGGGCCGAGAGGCCCCAGGGCCGCAGGGGGCAGCAGATCCACCACGCCAGACCGCTCAAGAAGACGGAGATCACCGTACCCAAGGGCGCCAAGCGCATAATAAAGGTCGTAGACGCCATAAGTGTCGCCGACCTCTCGCAGCGTATCGGCGTCAAGGCCGGGGAGATCATAAAAAAGCTCATGTCGCTTGGCGTGATGGCGACGGTCAACCAGTTCATAGACGTCGACTCGGCCGCCGTCGTGGCCGCCGAGTTCGGCTTCGAGGTCGAGAACGCCGCCGTGCAGGAGGAGGAGCTCACCGGTTTCGCCCCGGCCGGCGAGGAGGAGGCCGAAAAGGTGCCGAGGGCGCCGGTGGTGACCGTCATGGGACACGTCGACCACGGCAAGACGAGCCTGCTCGACGCCATAAGGGAGACCGACACCGTAAGCGGCGAGGCCGGCGGCATAACCCAGCACATAGGCGCCTATCACGTCCACCTCGACAGGGGCGACATCACCTTCCTCGACACACCGGGACACGAGGCCTTCACAACCATGAGGGCCCGCGGCGCCAAGGTGACGGACCTCGTTGTGCTCGTCGTGGCTGCAAACGACGGCGTCATGCCCCAGACCGTGGAGGCCATAAACCACGCCAGGGCCGCCGGCGTGCCACTGATAGTGGCCATAAACAAGATAGACCTGCCCGACGCGGACCCCGAAAAGCTCAAACAGAAGCTCACCGAGTACGACCTCGTCCCCGAGGAGTGGGGCGGCGATACCCTGTTCTGCGAGATATCGGCCAAGAAGCGCATCAATATAAAGGAACTGCTCGAGCTCATAATCCTCCAGTCCGAGATGCTCGAGCTTAAGGCCGTCAAGGACGCGCCCGCCCGCGGCGTCGTCGTCGAGGCGAAGCTCGACAAGGGGCGCGGCCCCGTCTCGACGGTCCTCATCCAGAGCGGCACGCTTCGCACGGGCGACGCCTTCGTCACGGGCGTCAACTACGGCCGCGTGCGGGCCATGATAAACGACAGGGGAAAGCGCATCGCCGAGGCCGGGCCGTCGGTGCCGGTGGAGATACTCGGCATATCGGGCGTGCCCCAGGCGGGCGACACCTTCATCGTCGTCAAGGACGAGGCCACGGCCAAGCAGGTGGCGGCCATAAGGCAGCGCAAGGCGCAGGAAAAGGAGCTTCTGAAGACCGCCAAGGTGAGCCTGTCGGACCTCTACGAGAAGATAAGCCAGGGCGAGGTCAAGGAGCTCAACCTCATAATCAAGGCCGACGTCCACGGCTCCATCGAGGCCGTCAAGGACGCGCTCGACAAGCTGCCGAGCAAGGCCATAAAGCTCAACGTCATACACGGCGCCGTGGGCGGCATCAACGAGGGCGACGTCATGCTCGCCGCCGCCTCCAACGCCATCATCGTCGGCTTCAACGTGAGACCCGAACCCAAGGCCCAGGCGCTGGCCGACAGGGAAAAGGTCGACATGCGCCTCTACAACGTCATCTACGACCTCGTCGACGACGTGCGCAACGCCATGGAGGGCATGCTCGAGCCCGTCATGCGCGAAGAGGTGCTCGGCTCCGCCGAGGTGCGTGACGTGATAAGGATATCCAGGGTCGGCAACGTGGCCGGTTGCTACGTGCGCGACGGCAAGATCATGCGCACCGCCCACGTGCGCCTCATCCGCGACAACGTGGTCATCTACGACGGCAAGATAGCCTCGCTCAAGAGGTTCAAGGAGGACGTGAGGGAGGTCGCCTCGGGCTACGAGTGCGGCATCCTCATAGATGGCTACAACGACGTGAAGGTGGGCGACACCATCGAGGCCTACATACTGAAGGAAGAGGCCGCAACGCTGTAACGGCGGCGCTCCCGCCCCCAACAGGCCGGAAGGCCCCCCTTATCACAGGCATATCTCTCGCACATGGTGGTCGCCATCCTGAGACTGAGGCTCATCATCCACGGCAGCCGTTCGCTCAAGGGCAAGCGCCAGGTTGTGAAGGCCGTCACCGCCAGGGTCAGAAACCGCTTCAACGTCTCGGTGGCCGAGGTGGGCGACCACGACCTCTGGCAGAGCGCCGTCATCGGTGTGGCCGCCGTGGGCGTGGACAGGGCCGTGGTCAACTCCCTGGCCGACAGGATCGTCGACTTCGTGGAGACCGCCGGCGGGGCCGAGCTGGCCGACCACCGGATGGAGATAGTCAACTGTTGAAGGTATAGCCCATGAGCCTGTCGTACAGTCGCGCCGAGAGGGTCGGCGACCTCATAAAAAAGGAGATCGCCGAGCTGCTCCAGCACGGAGACATAAAGGACCCGCGGGTCGGTTTCGTAACCATCACGCGGGTCAAGATGAGCAGGGACCTCAAGCTCGCCCATGTCTTCTTCTCCATGCTCGGCGACGACGAGCAGCAGAGGAGACGCAGCCGCGAGGGGCTCATGAGCGCCTGCGGCTTCATAAGGCGCCGCCTGGCCAAGAGCCTGGACCTCAAGCACATACCGGTGGTGGACTTTCTCTTCGACGACTCCATCGAGTACGGCAGCCGCATAGAACGCATACTGCGCGACATCAGGGAGGACGATGAAGAAGGACGCTGAGAGGTTCGGCGAGGTCATGGAGGTCATAAGGCGGGGAGGCCGTTTCCTCGTGACCTCCCACGTAAGCCCCGAGGGCGACGCCCTGGGCTCGCTCTTCGGCCTGACGGCGGCGTTGAGGGAAGGGGGCTTCCACGTGACGGCCTACCTCGAGGACCCGGTGCCGGAGGTATACCGCTTTCTGCCCGGGGCCGACGGTGTCGTCCACGAGCTTTCGGGTCTCGGCCCCTTCGACGCCACCTTCGCCGTCGACTGCGGCGCCAAGGAGAGGATAGGCGAACTCTTCTGCGCCTTCGACGGGGCCGGCACGCTCGTCAACCTCGATCACCATGCAGGCAACGACCGTTTCGGCGACATAAACGTCGTGGTGCCCGGCGCGTCGTCGGCTGGCGAGGTGGTCTACGATCTCATCCGGGCGGCCTCGCTTCCGCTATCGAGGGATACGGCCGTCAACCTCTACGTCGCCATACTTACCGATACCGGTTCGTTCCGCTACAGCTCGTCCACGCCCGAGGCCTTCGGGAAGGCCGGCGAGCTCGTGGCGCTGGGCGCAAGCCCGTGGGACGTGTCGGTCCGCGTCTACGAGAGCCAGCCCCTGAAGAAGTACAAGCTCCTGGCCAGGGCGCTCGATACGCTCGAGCTCGTCGATGAGCCGCCCTTTTCCTCGAGGGTCGCCTCGCTCTACGTGACCCTGGACGCGCTCGCCGAGCTCGGCGCCGACGCCGAGCTCACCGACGGCTTCGTCAACTACGCCCGCGGCCTCGCTGGCGTGGAGGTGGGCGTCTTCTTCAGGGAGGCCCGTCCCGGCCTCTTCAAGATCAGTATGCGCTCCAAGGGCGCGGTGGACGTATCGGCCGTGGCCGGCCGCTTCGGCGGAGGCGGCCACCGCAACGCGGCCGGCTGCTTCATCGACGGCGACGTCGAGGGGGTGAGAAAGAGGCTCTTCGGCGCGCTGGCCGCCGCCTTCGAGGAGCCGGCGTATGCGGGCCGGGAGAGGAGAGGCGGACGGTGATGGCCGTGCCCGACGGCGTGCTCGTCATCGACAAGCCCGCCGGCCCGACCTCACACGATGTGGTGAGCGGCGTCAAGAAGGCGCTCGGAGCGGGAAAGGTCGGCCACCTCGGAACACTCGATCCCTCGGCCACCGGCGTGCTGCCCCTCGTCGTAAACGGCGCCACGCGGTGCGCGCGCTTTCTCGAGGGCGACGTGAAGGAGTACGTCGTCACCATGCGGATCGGCTGCGAGACCGACACGGACGATGCCGACGGCGAGGTCGTCTCCCGCGGCGACTGGTCGGCCGTCACGGCCGGCGACGTAACGGCCGCCCTCGGCCGCTTCGTGGGGGTCGTCGAACAGGTGCCGCCCATGTACTCGGCCGTGAAGCACGGGGGAACGCCGCTGTACAAGCTCGCCCGGCGCGGGCGCGAGGTGGAGCGTAAGCCGAGGCGCGTGCGGGTCTTCGAGCTCGAGGTCGAGAGGGTCGAGCTGCCGGACGTGGAGTTCCGGCTGCGTTGCTCGAAGGGGACCTACGTGCGCAGCATATGCCGCGACGCGGGACGCATCGTCGGCTGCGGCGCCCACATGAGGGCGCTGCGCCGCACGAGAAGCGGCGAGTTCACCTTGGACGAGGCCGTCTCCCCGGACGCCGCCCCCAGTCTCCTCGCCTCGGCCTTGATTCCGCTGGAGCGGGCGTTGCGCCGCACCATGAAGGGGGCGAGGGACGTGGTCGTCGACGCCGAGGCGGCCAGGGCCATCAGCATGGGCGCCGCGCCCAGGGAGGGCCTGTCGTCTTTTTCCTCTTCCCTTGCCGCCGGAGAGATGGTAAGATTTGTCCACGGCGGCAGGCTCCTGGCCCTGGGGCGCTACAGCGGCGCAGGGGTCTTCAGGCTCGAAAGGGTGCTCGTCGCCCCGGCCCGAGGCGCGGGACGCGGCGGCCGCTGACGTGCACGGCGTGGCGCGCAGGGACCGTGAGCCTGGAGAAGACCTTCCGAAGAAGCGGGGGCGTGGCGCGCAGGGGGGCGCAGGGGGGCCGCAAGGGGGCGCAGGCTTGCGTCTCGTCAGGGCTCGCAGGTTGTCCGTAATATGACGGCGCGGCCCGGGGGAACGGGCCGCAAGGGCGTAAAAAATCCCGCCTGCGGCGCGGCCCGATCCCCGGGGCCGCGCCGCAGGCGGCGGGCGTGGGGGGAATC
The DNA here is from genome assembly GCA_011375175.1 of Deltaproteobacteria bacterium. Classification (NCBI taxonomy): domain Bacteria; kingdom Pseudomonadati; phylum Myxococcota; class Myxococcia; species Deltaproteobacteria bacterium. The sequence goes on from DRME01000011.1 coordinate 7,258, forward strand.
CCCCGGACTTCTTCTTTGGGCTGAGGGCCCCCGTCTGCTTCGGCGAACGCAGGGACCGGCGCCGCTCGAGGAGCATGGAAAGTCTCTGGAGAGGGGATGGGGGGAGGCCGCGGGGTCTTCCCCGCTCGGCAGGCAAGGGAAGACTTCTTACCGTTGAAAGGAGGAGAGAAGTTAGATGTTGACAGGCGAGAGGAAGCAGGAGCTCATAAAGGACTTCAAGACCCATGAGAGGGATACGGGGTCGCCGGAGGTCCAGGTGGCGCTCCTCACCGAGAGGATAACGACGCTGAGCGAGCACCTGAAGGGACACAAGGGCGATCACCACTCGCGCAGGGGGCTGCTCAAGATGGTCGGCAAGCGCAGGCGCCTGCTCGACTACCTCAAGCGCAAGGACGTGGAGCGCTACAAGGGACTCATCAAGAGGCTCGGGCTCAGGCGTTGAGCCGGAAGCTCTCTCCACATAGAGGGGGGCGTGATGCGGCCCGGGGCGCCGGTTCGGGCGTTCGGGGCCTTGGTGCGTCTTTTTGCGGTCAGGCGGCAAGGAAGGAAGAAAAAGCGAAGAGGAGAACCGAGAGATAATGATAAGGCGATACGAGATAGAGTACGGCGGAAGGGCGCTGCATATTGAGATAGGGAAGATGGCCAGACAGTCGCACGGCTCCTGTACGGTGAGGTACGGAGACACGGTGGTGCTGATTACGGCGTGCCGTTCCGGTTCTCCCGTGGAGGGGGCCGACTTCCTGCCGCTTACGGTGAACTATACGGAGATGACCTACGCGGCCGGCAAGATACCGGGCGGTTTCTTCAAGCGCGAGGGCAGGCCCAGCGAAAAGGAGGTCCTCTGCTCGAGGCTCATAGACCGGCCCCTGCGCCCGCTCTTCGCCGACGGCTACGCATACGAGACGCAGGTCATAGCCACGGTCCTGTCGGTGGACCAGGAGAACGACCCCGAGATAGCGGCCCTCATCGGAGCCTCCATCGCGCTCGGCGTTTCGGACATCCCCTTTCTCGGTCCCATCGCGGCCGTGAGGGTGGGCGTCGTCGACGGCGAGCTCGTATGCAACCCGAGCCTCAAGCAGCAGAAGGAGAGCGAGCTCGATTTCATCGTGGCCGGCAACAGCGGCGGCATCATCATGGTCGAGGGCGGGGCCTGGGAGGTCTCCGAGGATCGCGCGCTCGAGGCCCTCGAGTACGCCCACCGCTCCATGCAGGGGCTCATCGAGCTCCAGAGCCAGATCATAAGCGAGGTGGGAAAGACGAAGCTCGAGGTGGAGCCCGAGCGTACAGACCCGGCCCTGGAGGCGAGGGTCAGGGAGGTGGCCTCCGGCAAGCTCGCCGAGGCCCTTGCCGTGCCGACCAAGCTCGAGCGCTACGCGGCCCTCGACGCCGCCAAGAAGGAGGTCGTCGAGGCCCTCTCAGGAGAGTTCGAGGAGATGGAGGCCCAGATAAAGCGGGCCTTCTCGGACCTCAAGTACGAGATGATGCGCCGGCAGGTGCTCGATGAGGGCCGCAGGGTCGACGGCCGCGGCCACACCGATATAAGGGACATCACCTGCGACGTGGGGCTTCTGCCCAGAACCCACGGCTCGGCGCTCTTCACCAGGGGCGAGACCCAGGCCATGGTGGTGACCACGCTGGGCACGGCCGAGGACGAGCAGAAGATAGACGCCCTCTCGGGCTGGGAGTACAAGAAGTTCATGCTCCACTACAACTTCCCGCCCTTCAGCGTCGGCGAGGTCCGCTTCCTGCGCGGTCCCGGCCGCCGCGAGATAGGCCACGGCGCGCTTGCCGAGAGGGCGGTCACGAAGGTGCTCCCCGGCGAGGGCACCGACTTCCCCTATACGGTGAGGGTGGTCTCCGACATCCTCGAGTCCAACGGCTCGTCGTCGATGGCCACGGTCTGCGGCGCCTCGCTATCGCTCATGGACGCCGGCGTGCCCGTGAGGACCCACGTGGCCGGCATCGCCATGGGGCTCATAAAAGAGGGCGACAAGGTCGCCGTCCTCTCCGACATCCTCGGCGACGAGGACCATCTCGGCGACATGGACTTCAAGGTGGCCGGCACGACCGACGGCATCACGGCGCTCCAGATGGACATAAAGACCGGCGGACTGTCGGCCGACATACTCCGCAAGGCGCTCCACCAGGCCCGCGAGGGCCGTCTCCACATACTGGAGAAGATGCGCAAGGCCATAGAGGCCCCGCGCAAGGAGATATCGACCTACGCGCCGAGGATCATAACCATCGAGATAAAGCCGGAAAAGATAAAGGACGTCATCGGGCCCGGCGGAAAGGTCATCCGCTCCATAATCCAGGAGACGGGGGTGAAGATCGATATCGACGACTCGGGACCGATGGGCAAGGTCAATATCGCCTCGGCCGACGAAGAGGCGGCCAAGAAGGCCGTCAAGATCGTGAGGGAGCTGACCCAGGAGGCCGAGGTCGGCAAGCTCTACATGGGCAAGGTCAAGAAGATCGTCGACTTCGGCGCCTTCATCGAGATATTCCCGGGCACCGAGGGGCTCTGCCACATCTCGCAGCTCGAAAGAGGCAGGGTCAAGACGGTGCGCGACGTGCTCAACGAGGGAGACGAGGTGCTGGTCAAGGTCCTCGACATAGACAGGGACGGCAAGATCCGTCTCTCCCGCAAGGAGGCCCTCGGCCAGACGCTGCCGGCCGAGGAGTAGGCACTGCCGGCCACCCCCGCGGGGTGCGGCGGAACTCGAAATGAGCTCGTTGACGGGCGGGGGCCGCAGGGCCCGCAGCGAAGCGGTCCCCTCTGCAAGGGGGCTCTGCCCGAGGAGACTCTGATTCGTTACCGCAGGGGAGACTGTCCGCGCAATGGCCGCGGGCCCGCGTCTCTCCGCCCCCCTCGAAGATGCGGCGGCCCGCGTGAGGGTCGGGCCGTGTCAGGGGGAAACTCTTTACGCCCTTGCGGCCCGAACCTCCCGCGGGCCGCGCCGCTGGGCGCCGAAAATCCTGGAGGGAGGCTGAGGGACCGGGGCTGCGGCCCTTTTACCAGGAGGTCCCCTCGGGTGATGGGGAGGCGGCCTTGCATGCGATGCCCCGGGGTGCGTTGCCCCGGGGTCTTTTTTTGGTGCCGGGGGACGGCATGGAGGTCGGATGTTTCGCATAAGCAGGACGAGGCTTTCCAACGGCGTCGGCGTCATTGTGGAGCAGATGCCCGACGTGGAGTCGGTGACCATCGGGCTGTGGGTGGCCGCAGGCTCCCGTGACGAGCCGCGCCGGGCCCACGGCGTATCCCACTTCATCGAGCACATGCTCTTCAAGGGCACGGGGCGAAGAACGGCCCTCGACATAGCGCGGGAGATAGAGTCGGTGGGAGGGATGCTCAACGCCTTCACCGGCAAGGAGTATACCTGCTTCTACGCCAAGGTGCTGGGCGATGACCTTGCGCTGGCCGTGGACCTGCTGAGCGACATCTACCTCAACCCCGCCTTCGATGCCGGAGAGCTCGAAAAGGAGCGCCAGGTGGTGCTCCAGGAGATACGGATGGTCGAGGACACGCCCGACGACCTCGTCCATGACCTCTTCAACGAGTTCTTCTGGAAGGGCCATCCCCTCGGCAGGCCGATCCTCGGCACCATGGAGAGGATCGGGGCCGTGGACAGGGCGACACTCCTCGACTATTACGGCGCGCACTACCATCCGGGCAACGTCTTCGTCGTGGCCGCCGGCAAGCTCGATTCCGCGAGGCTGGCCGAGACCCTCGAGGGCAGCCTGGGCCGCGGCGCTGCGGCGGGGCGCACGGCAAGGGACGGTGCGCCCGCAGCGAACCGCGGCGTGCGTATCGTGAGGCGTCCGCTCGAACAGGTGCACCTGTGCATGGGCGTGCCGGGGGTGAGCCAGTCGGACCCGAGGCGCTACCGCCTCTACCTGCTCAACACCATACTGGGCGGCGGCATGAGCTCGCGGCTCTTCCAGGAGGTGCGCGAAAAGCGGGGCCTGGCCTACTCGGTCTACTCCTATCTCAACCTCTGCCTCGACGCGGGCTCGCTCGTCGTCTACGCCGGGACGACGAAGGAGGCCTTCGCAGAGGTGGTCGAGATCGTGCTGAAGGAGTTCGCAAGGCTGAGGCGGGGGGTCAAGGCCGACGAGCTCGCCCGCGCCAAGGAACAGCTCAAGGGCGGCATCCTGCTCGGCCTCGAGACCAGCGAGAGCAGGATGATGAAGATCGCCCGCGACGAGATATACTTCGGCGACGTGATGACCGTAGACAGGATAGTCGAAGAGATAGAGGGGGTCACCGAAGAGGAGATAAGAGGGACGGCAAGGGAGTTCCTCAGAGAAGAGGACCTTGCACTCGTGGCGCTGGGAGATGTGACGAGAAGGCGGCTGCCCGAGCGCCTCAAGCGCTGAAGCACGGCCGCCGAGGGGTTGCGATGAGAATCCTTTTGGTCGAAGACGAGAAGAAGGTCGCCTCCTTCATCAAGCGGGGGCTCGAACAGGAGGGCTACGCCGTGGACGTGTCGGTCGACGGCGAGGAGGGGCTCCTGTACGCGAAGGCCAACGAGTACGACGTCATCATCCTCGACATCCTGCTGCCCAGGAAAAACGGCCTCGAGGTGCTGAAGGAGCTCAAGGAGGCGAGGATATCGTCGCCCGTAATCCTGCTCACGGCGCTCGATTCGGTGGAGGACCGGGTCAAGGGCCTGGACCTCGGCGCCGACGACTACCTGCCAAAGCCCTTCGCCTTCGAGGAGCTTCTGGCCAGGGTGAGGGCGCTCATGAGGCGCGGCGGCGAGGGCGTGCCGGTGCTCGAGTTCGAGGACCTGAGCCTGAACCCCCTCACGCGCAAGGCCAGGAGGGGCGACAGGGAGATAGAGCTGACCCTCAAGGAGTACGCCCTGCTCGAATACCTGCTTCGCAACCCCAACCGCGTTCTTTCGCGGGCCCTCATAGCCGAGCACATCTGGGACCAGACCTTCGACAGCGAGACCAATATAGTCGACGTCTACATAAATCGCCTGCGCTCCAAGCTCGACCACGACCCCAAGCGCCGCCTCATACACACGGTGCGCGGCGTGGGATACGTGCTCAAGAAGGCATGAGCGGGAGGAGGCGCGCAGGTTCCGTGAGCTTCGCTGCGGAGGGCGCTCTCCGCGGCGAACGACTCCACTCATGATGAAGGCGAGCGTAAAGAACGAGCTCAAGAGGTTTCTGGGCTCGGAGAACGCGTCCTTCTCCGACGAGGACAGGCTCTGCTACGGCTACGACGCCACCGGTGAGCTCTTCAGGCCCGACGGCGTCGTCTTCCCCCGCGACGCCGGCGATGTGGCGTTCGTGCTGAAGACGGCCTGCGCCGAGGGGTTCGCCGTCGTGCCCAGGGGCGCCGGCAGCGGCTTTACGGGCGGCAGCCTGCCCGTGCGCGGCGGCGTGGTGCTGAGCACGGAGCGCATGAACCGCATCGTCGAGGTGGACGAGGCGAACCTTACGGCCCTCGTGGAGCCCGGCGTGGTGACAGGCGAGCTCCAGGACCGGGTCGAGGCCCTGGGGCTCTTCTACCCCCCCGACCCGACGAGCCTCAAGTTCTGCACCATCGGAGGCAACATAGCCGAGTGCGCCGGAGGGCCGAGGGCCGTCAAGTACGGCGTCACCCGCGACTACGTGCTGGGCCTGGAGGCCGTGCTGCCGACGGGCGAGATAATAGAGACCGGCACGGCCGCCGCGAAGGGGGTCGTCGGCTACGACCTCACGAGGCTTCTGGTCGGCTCGGAAGGCACGCTCGGCGTTGTGACGGGGGCGCGGCTCAGGCTCGTGCCAAGGCCCCTGGCGCTCAAGACCCTTCGCGCCGTATTCGCCGACGTGGCTTGCGCGGCCTCGGCCGTGGCCGAGATAACCGGGGCCAGGATCGTTCCGTGCACGCTCGAGCTCATGGACGGCGAGTGCATAAGGTGCGTGGAGGAGTACGCGGGCCTTGACCTGGGCGGCGCCGGCGCCATGCTGCTCATCGAAGTGGACGGCGCGGCGGAGGCTGTCGAGGGCGAGGCGGCCCGCATAGCGGAGCTCTGCCGCGCCGCCGGGGCCGTGGAGGTGAGGGCCGCGGCCGACGGGGCCGAGAGGAGGGAGCTGTGGAAGGCCCGGCGGGCCATGAGCCCGGCGCTTTCGAGGCTGAGGCCCCGCAAGATCAACGAGGACGTCGTCGTGCCGAGAGCCAGGATCGTCGAGCTCGTCGACGGCGTGAGAGAGGTGGCCGGGCGCAGGGAGGTGCTCATAGCCTGCTTCGGACACGCCGGCGACGGCAACATACACGTCAACGTCATGATCGACGACTCCGACGCCGACGAGGCGGCCCGCGGCGAGGCGGCCGTAAGGGATGTCTTCGAACTCGCGCTCAGGCTCGGCGGCACCATCTCCGGCGAGCACGGCATCGGCACGTCCAAGGCGCCGTACCTCTCCATGGAGCTTTCGGCCGAAGTGGTGGCGCTCATGAAGCGCATAAAGGCGGCCTTCGACCCCATGGGCGTGCTCAACCCGGGAAAGGTCTTTCCCGGCGAGGCGGCCGCCGGGAGGGCCGCCTCGCCGTGACCATCCTCTCCGACTGCAGTGAGATGGCGCGCCGCTGCGTGCGCTGCGGCTCCTGCAGGAGCGGCTGTCCCGCCTACGGGGTCGTGGGCCGCGAGGGGGCGAGCCCGCGGGGCAGGGTGGCGCTCATCGGCGCAAGGGCCGGCGGAGAGGACTTCGGCGACGCCTACCTCCGGAGCATACGGGAGTGCACGCTCTGCGGCTCCTGCGCGGCGGCCTGCCCGCGGGGCGTGGACGTGCCTTCGCTCGTGCTCGCCGCCAGGGCGCAGGCCGTGGAGCGCGACGGTCTGCCCGCCGGAGCCGGCTTCGTGCTCAACGGCCTGCTCGGCTCGCCCTCGCGTATGGGCCTCGTCTTCAGGCTCGCCTCCACGCTGCGGGGACTTGTCATGAAGTCCGATCCGTCGGGAGGAGGGGCCGTGACGAGGTTCGATCTCCTCGGCGGGCGGCGCTGCCTGCCCGAGCTCCCCCCGGCGCCCTTTCTTGGCGGGGGGCGGGCGGCCCGGCGGGAAGGTCCGGCGGGCGGGGAGCCGAAGGTGGGCTTTTTCGCGGGCTGCGTCATAAACTACCTCCTGCCCCGCGTGGGCGAGGCCTCGTTCAGGGCGCTCGCCGGGGCCGGAGCCTCGGTCGAGGCGCCGGCGGGGCAGCTATGCTGCGGGATGCCGGCACTCTCCCTCGGGGACCGCGAGACGGCCCGCTCGCTTGCGCTCAGGAACATGGAGGTCTTCGAGCAGGGCGGCTACGACTACGTCACCACGGCCTGCGCCACCTGCACCCATGCGCTGCGGGGCCTCTACACCGATCTCTTCGCCGGGGACGGCGGCGACATGATCGCCAGGGCGGCCGCCTTCTCCTCAAGGGTCATGGACATAACCGAGCTCCTTGCCGATGTGACGGGCTGGGGCGGAGGGCGCGGCGGCGCCGGGGGCGCGACGGTCACATACCACGACCCCTGTCACCTCGCGCGCTACCAGGGCGTGAAGGACCAGCCCCGCGAGCTCATCGAACGCAGCGGCAACAGGTTCGTCGAGATGAGAAGGCCCTGCTCGTGCTGCGGCCTCGGCGGCGGGCTGAGCCTCACCAACTACCGCATGAGCATGGAGATTACGAGGGAGAAGGTGGAGAACATAAAGGATAGCGGCGCGCAGGTGGTGGCCACGGCCTGTCCGGGCTGCATGGTGCAGATAGGAGACGGCCTCCACCGCTTCGGCGCGGAGGCGAAGGTCGTCCACGTGGTGGAGCTTCTGTGACACGGTTCATCTTCTGCATACACATCCATCAGCCGGTGGGCAACTTCCCGTCGGTCATGGAGGAGGCTTACGAGAAGAGCTACCGTCCCTTTCTCGAGGCCCTGTCGCGGCGCCGCCGCATCAGGCTCTCCATGCACATAACGGGCTACCTGCTCGACTGGCTCGCCGCTAACCGGCCGGAGTACATAGCCCTCCTGAGGTCCATGGTCGAGGACGGCCGGGTTGAGATGCTCGGCGGCGGCTATTACGAGCCCGTGCTGGCCGTCATACCGGGGCGCGACCGGCTGGGCCAGATCGCCATGCTCTCCCGTCGCATCGAGGAGCTATTCGGCAGGCGGCCTCGGGGCATGTGGCTCGCCGAGAGGGTCTGGGACCCTGCGCTTCCGGGCTGCATAAGGGGGGCTGGGCTCGAGTACGTCGTCGTCGACGACTACCACTTCAGGAAGTCGGGGCTGCGCGGCGAAGAGCTCGGCGGCTGCTACATCACCGAGGACGTGGGCGAGGCCGTGAAGGTCTTCCCCGGCAACGAGCGGCTGCGCTACCTCATACCCTTCGAGCCGGCCGGGCGTTTCGAGGAGTACGTGCGGGGGCTCGAAGAGGGGTCGGGCGGGCGCTACACGGCCATCTTCGCCGACGACGGCGAGAAGTTCGGCGTCTGGCCCGGAACGCAGCGCTGGGTCTTCGACGAGGGCTGGCTTGAGAGTTTCCTCGATACCGTCGAGGGGGCGTCGTCGTGGCTGCGCCCCGTCACATTCTCCGAGCACCTCGACGAGGAGCCGCCGCTTGGGAGGGTCTACCTGCCGACCACTTCCTACATGGAGCTCGGCGAGTGGGCCCTGCCGGCCGAGGCGTCGAGGGCCTACGCCGAGGTGGTGGAGGAGCTCAAGGCGAGGCCCGACGGGGAACGCATACTGCGGTTCGTCCAGGGCGGTGCGTGGCGCAACTTCCTGGCCAAGTACCCCGAGAGCGACTGGATGCACAAGAGGATGCTCGACGTGAGCGGCAGGATCGAGGAGGCGCGAAGCCGCGGCCGGCGGGAGGGCGAGGCCGCTCTCTCCGACGACTCCATTGAGCAGGCCCGCCGCAGCCTCTACATGGCCCAGTGCAACGACGCCTACTGGCACGGCGTCTTCGGCGGTCTCTACCTTCCCCACCTCCGCGCAAGGCTCTACGGCGAGCTCATAAGGGCCGAGAATATCATAGCCCCCGGCGGGGCGGCGGAGCCGGAGTTCATGGACCTGGACTGCGACGGCTTCGACGAGGCGGCGATGCGCACAAGCGAAGTCTCGCTCTTCGCCGACCCCGACGACGGCGGCACGCTCGCCGAGATCGACTTCAGGCCGGCGGCCGTGAACCTCTGCAACACCCTTTCGCGCTGGTACGAGGGCTACCACTCCAGGCTCGAACGGGCCGCGGGCGGCCGCGGCGGCGGAGAGCACGGCGGCGGGGCCAGGAGCATCCACGACGTGGTGCTCGTCAAGGAAGAGGGCCTGGAAAGATACCTGAACTTCGACGACCTCAGGCGCACTTGCCTCCGCCTCCACGTCTACGGCCGGGGTGAGGGACCCGAAAGCCTCCGCTCTTGCGGGCAGACCGAGCTCTCGGACCTCCACCGCTCCCCCTACGAAGCGGCGTTCCCGGGAAGGACGCTCGTCATGAAGAGGGAGTCGGCCGTCGGTGAGACGACGCTCTCCGTGGAGAAGTCGGTGAGCCTCGAGGGGGCGGTGGTGACGATGGGCATAAGGGCCGTAAACACCGGCGCCGCGCCCATTGACGGCCTGCTCCTGACCGTGGAGTTCAACGTATGTCTTCCGGGCTGCGCCGGTCCGGCCGTGAGCCTGCGCCTTGGCGACGGCGCGGTGCGGGGGCTCGGCGTCACAGGCGACGACAGGGAGGTGAGCTCGTTCGAGCTCGTCGACACCTACGCCGGCGTGGCCGCATCATTCGCCCTCGACGCCGCGGCGGGGCTCTGGAGCTTTCCGGTCGAGACCGTATCGCTCTCCGAGGGCGGCTTCGAGAGGATATACCAGGGCACGGCCCTCCACATCGTCTACCCCCTCGATCTCGAGGCCGGGGCGCTCCTTGAAAGGACGCTCCGTCTCGAGCTCCGGGCCGTCTGAGGGAGCGGGGGCGGCGGGAAAGGAACTTTCGGCGATGGAACTGCCCGAAGAGCTGGCCCGGAAGGTGAGGGCCGTAAGACTTCTTGTGCTCGACGTGGACGGCGTGCTCACCGACGGCTCGATCATCTATGACGACGCCGGCCTGGAGACGAAGGCCTTCAACGTCAAGGACGGCCACGGCATAAAGCTGCTTCGCAGGGCGGGGCTCGAGGCGGCCGTCATAACGGCCCGCACCTCCAGGGTCGTGGAACTGCGCGCCGCCGACCTCTCCATAGAGATGCTCTTCCAGGGGGCCACGGACAAGCGCGCGGCCTTCGCCGAGCTGCTCGAAAGGACGGGGCTCTCGGCGGCCGAGACGGCATACGTGGGCGACGACGTGGTGGACCTGCCCGTGCTCTCCAGGGCCGGCTTCTCGGTCGCCGTCGCCGACGCCGTGGCCGAGGTGAAGGAGCGGGTCCACTACGTCACCTCCCTTCCCGGCGGCCGCGGCGCGGTGCGCGAGGTCTGCGAGCTCATACTCAAGACGCAGGGGCGGTGGAAGACCCTCATGAGCCGCTATCTCGACTGAGGGGCGTGGAGACGACAGGCCGCGCCGACATTCGGATTTCTTTTGGAAGCTCTGATTAATTACGCTGGGGGAAACTTTCTGTAGAAAGTTTCCCCCAGACCCCCTTCAAAGACTTTTAATTCCCTGCGGATCATCCCGATTTTGCTTGTGCAAAATCGGGATGATCCGCAGGGCGTTAAAAGTTTTTGGAGGGAGTCTGAGGGAACCGTGGGTCTATGACCCGTGGGTCCATGACCCTTTACAAAAAGGTTCCCTCGGTGCGATGAATCAGAAATTCCTTTTGTTTTGTGGGCACTTGGAGTGGATAGGGGCGGCGACAAATGACTTTACAGCCCGCAGGGCCGGTGTTATAATTTTCATAGGTCCGCGGTCTTTTCCGCCCGGCGGCGCAAGGCGCTCCGCGGCGGGCGGTTGGTGCGGCCTGGGGGTGAAACGCCTTGAATCGAAGGCTCAAAGGTTTTCTCGTTACCTTCATCGTCCTCTCTGTCGCCGCCCTGGCGGCGCTGTCGCTGGTCAACGGCCGCATAAAGCGCGAGGTCAACGCCATAAGGATGACCGTAGACCGCGAGGCCGGCATGGGCGTGAAGATCGACAACGTCCGCTACTCGGGCATGAAGGAGGGCCGCAGGGAGTGGGAGCTCGAGGCCGAGACGGCCACGTACTACAAGGGTGAGGACCTGGCGGTGCTCGACGACGTGAAGGCCGTGCTCTACTCGGAGGCCGGCACCTATACGCTGCGCGGCCGGGAGGGGAGGTACTTCGGGTCCGCCGGACGCATCGATGTGAGCGGCGGCGTTACCGTCGTCTCCGTCGAGGCCGGCGGAGGCGGCTACAGGCTCGAGACCGAGAGGATAAGCTACTTCACCGATGAAAAGCGCATCAGCACGGACGACGAGGTGAGACTCTTCAGCGCGGCCTTCGACGTGGACGGCGTGGGCCTCCGCATAGATATAGACGAGGGGAGACTGACCGTACTCGATGACGTGAAGACGGTACTGAAGGATGCATCGTTGCTGTCGGCCATCTGAGAAAGGGGTGCGGCTGCCGTCTCTTCTCGCCGCCGTCTTCGTGCTGGCCGCCTCGACGGTCGGAGCCGCCAGCGGGAAAGAGGGCGGCGAGTACAGGCCCAGGGGTCCCATAACCGTCACCTCCAGGACCATGGAGGCCTACAAGGACAAGGGCCTCATCGTATTCAAGGGCGAGGTCGTGGCCCGCGAGGAGTTCGTCCTCTGCAGCGACGAACTCCACCTCTACGCCGACGAGAACCGGGAGATCAAAGAGATAGTGGCCCTCGGCAACGTCAAGGTCGTGGAGGGCGACAAGACGGCGGTGGGGCGGAAGGCCGTCTACGACGGCGTAAAGAGGGTCATCGTCCTCACCGGAGAGCCCGAGGTGCGACAGTGCGCCAACGTCATCACCGGGGACAGGATAACCATATACCTCGACGATGAGAACGCCGTTGTGGAGAGCGAGCGGGACGGCCGCGTGCGGGCCGTCATAACGCCCGAGGGCGGCGAGTGCGCCGACAAGACGCCGCCGCCCGATGCCGACGACCGCGCGCTGTGCGGCTTCGGCCGCTGACCGGCTCCGGGTCCGCCGGTGACGATGAAGAGGCTGGAAGTAAGGGAGCTCGTCAAGTCTTTCAAGGGCAGGCGCGTGGTCGACGGCGTGACCCTCGACGTCGCGCAGGGTGAGATCGTGGGACTTCTGGGGCCCAACGGCGCCGGCAAGACCACGACCTTCTACATGACCGTGGGGCTTGTGACCCCCGACAGCGGCCGCGTCATGCTCGACGACACCGACATAACGGCCGTCTCCATGTACCGGCGGGCCAGGCTCGGCATAAGCTATCTCCCCCAGGAGCCCTCGGTCTTCCGCAAGCTCACGGTGGAGGAGAACATCAGGGCCATACTGGAGTTCCAGGACCTCGGGCCGGGCGAGCTCGAGGAGCGCCTCGACAGGCAGTTGCGCGAGCTCGGCGTGGAGCACCTGCGGGGCGTCAAGGCCTACGCCCTCTCGGGCGGCGAAAGGCGCAGGGTCGAGATAGCGAGGGCCATGGTCAACGAGCCGGCCTTCCTGCTCCTGGACGAGCCGTTCTCGGGCATAGACCCGAAGGCGGTGGGCGACATACAGGACATCGTCACCGAGCTGCGGGACAAGGGCATAGGCATACTCGTCACGGATCACAACGTGGGCGCCACGCTCGGCATCTGTGACAGGGCGTACATCATAGGCGAGGGAAGGCTGCTCGAGGCCGGCGCTCCGGAGCGCATACTGGAGAGCCGCCGCGTGCGGGAGGTCTACCTGGGCGAGAGGTTCAGGCTCTGAAGCCCCAGGGACGGAACGCTGCGGGTCTTCTCAAGGTGTCGATGGCATACGAAGTAAGACAGGAACTCAGGCTCACCCAGCAGCTCGTGATGACGCCGCAGCTCCAGCTCGCCATCAAGCTGCTGCTCCTGCCCAAGATCGAGCTCGAGACGATGGTGCGCGAGGAGATCCAGACCAACCCGGTCCTCGAGGACACCATCGAGGCCGAGGGACGGGAGGTCAAGCGGGAAGAGGATACGCGCACCGAGATAGACTGGCAGTCCTACCTCGACGACTACCACGACACCCGGATGCCGGGCGTGGACTTCAGCGCCCGCGACGAGGACGGCTATGTGGAGAACGTCTCGTCGGCGGGCAGCTCTCTCGGCGACCACCTCTACTGGCAGCTCGTCATGGCCGGTCTCCCCGACGAGGATTTCAAGCTCGGCGAGTTCATAATAGGCAACATCGACGAAAACGGCTACCTGCGCGTCGTCGAGTCCGCCGACGAGCGGACCGCGGCGCAGTATGAGCAGGGAGGCGCAGAGCTGGGAGGGGGGTGCGGAGCGGACCGCCCCCGGGGCGCTCTGCTCCCCTTCAGCGGCCCCGGCGACCCCGAATGGAGGGCCGTCGAGGTCATAGCCTCCCATACGGGAGTCGCCGTGAGCGACGTCGAGCGGGTGCTGGCCGTCATCCAGGACTTCGACCCCCCCGGCGCCGGGGCGCGCAGCGTCAGAGAGTGCCTGCTGCTCCAGGCCCGCTCCCTGCCCGTGCGCGACACCCTCGTGGAAGAGATAATCTGCCGCCACCTCGACACGCTGGCGCGCAAGAATCTCAAGGCCATAGCCCGGGACCTGGGCGTCACGGCGGAAGAGGTGGCCGAGGCGGCGAGGACCATAAGCAGGTCGCTGAGCCCGGCGCCGGGTTCGGCCTTCGGCTCCGACGACTCCCGCGTCATCGTCCCCGACGTCTACGTCCACAAGGTGGACGGCAGGTACGTGGTCACCCTCAACGAAGACGGCATGCCCAAGCTCAAGGTGAGCGGCTACTACAAGCGCCTGCTCAAGTCGGGCGGGGCCATGAACGAGGAGGCCAAGGGCTATATACAGGAGAAGCTGCGCTCGGCGGCATGGCTGATAAAGAGCGTCCAGCAGCGCCAGCGCACCATCTACAGGGTGGTCGAGAGCATCGTCCGCTTCCAGCAGGAGTTTCTCGACAAGGGGCTCAAGTACCTCAAGCCCCTGGTCCTCAAGGACGTGGCCGAGGACATAGACGTCCACGAGTCCACGGTGAGCCGCGTGACATCCAACAAGTACGTGCACACGCCCCGCGGCATCTACGAGCTCAAGTTCTTCTTCTCGTCGAGCCTGGGCGGAGGCGGCGGAGACGCCGTGGCCGTGGAGTACATAAAGGAGCGGCTCAGGAAGATCATCGAGAGCGAGGACCCCGCTTCCCCGCTGAGCGACAAGCAGCTCGTCGAGAAGCTGCGCGAGGCGGGCATAGACGTGGCAAGGCGCACGGTGGCCAAGTACAGGGAGTCCATGGGCTTCCTATCGTCAACGAGGCGCAAAAAGAGTTTCTGAACGCCGCGCGTGCTTCCGCCGGCCGCCGCCGCGGCGCCGACGGCGCTGCGCGCGGAAAGGGGGAGAGGGCGGCGGCCGCCGAGTCCGCGCCGCGGCGGCCACGGGGCTTTCCGGGCGCCGGGGCCGGGCGGGAGGCTCCCCGCAGAAGAGGCGTCTTCGCTTCGGAACAAATCATCGGAGGGTTGGTATATGCGCGTTACCGTTACATTCAGGCACATGGAGTCGTCGGAACCGCTTAGAAGCTACGCCGAGGAGAAGACGGCGAGGATTGCGAGGTACCTCACCGAGCCCGCCGAGGTCCACTGGGTCCTCTCCGTCGAGAAGAGGCGGCACAACGCCGACGCCACCGTCGTCGCCGGCGGGCTCACCATCAAGGCCCACGAGGACACGCAGGACCTCTACGCGGCCATCGACACGGTCATCGACAAGCTCGAAAAGCAGGTGAAAAGGCACAAGGAGAAGGTCAAAAACCACAAGGCCGCGCCCGCCGTCGCCGAGGCGATGGCCGCCGGAGCAGGCGCTGCGGCCGCCCCGGCCTCACAGCCGGGGCCGAGGATCGTAAAGACCGAGAACCAGTTCGTCAAGCCCATGTCCGTCGAGGAGGCGACCCTGCAGATGGACATGGTGGACAACGACTTCCTCGTCTTCACCGACTCGTCGACGAACAACATAAGCGTAATCTACAGGAGAAGCGACGGCAACTACGGGCTCATAGAGACCCGGACCAGGTGAGGGCCGTACCGGCCCTCACCTTATAGGGGCGATGCCGCTTTATTACACCGGGGGAAACTTTCTGTAGAAGGGCCATAGGCCCCCGTTTCCCCCAGACCCCCTTCAAAGACTTTTAAATCCCTGCGGGTCACCCCGATTTTGCTTGCAAAATCGGGGTGATCCGCAGGGCGTCAAAAGTCTTTTGAGGGAGTCTGAGGGAACCGTGGGTCTGTGACCCTTTTACAAAAAAGTTCCCTCAGGGTAATTAATCAGAGCTTCCTTAACAAAAGGCTCCGGCAGGGCGAGTCGGGTCTTCCCCGGGGGGCGCGGCCCCCTTGCGCCGCCGAAGAGGTGAAAGAGATGCTTTTATCGCAACTGCTCAGCGAGGAGTTCGTCGCCCCGCAGGTCGAGGCCGAAGACAAGCGCGGGCTCCTCGAGGAGATGTGCAGGGACCTCGCCGCCAAGGTCGACGGCATAGAGTGCGACGTGCTCATCGAGTCGCTCCTTGAGAGGGAGAAGCTCGGAAGCACGGCCATCGGTCACGGCGTGGCCATACCGCACTGCAAGCTCAAGGGGATAGACCGCGTCCACGTCTACTTTGCAAGGAGCCTTCGCGGCATCGACTTCCAGACCCTCGATGACGAGCCGGTCCACCTCTTCTTTCTGATCGTCGCCCCGGAGAGCGCCGTGAAGGAGCATCTCGACGTCCTCTCCGCGGTCTCCAGGCTCGTAAGGGACGACTCGGTGAGGGAGAGGCTCATGGCCGCGGCCGACGGCAGCGAGATATGCAGGATCATAAGGGACGAAGAAAAGAGGATCGTCAGACGGGCCGTATGAGGGCCGTTCCGGCGCCGGAGGGGACGAAGCGGGGAAGATGGGAATACCCATAAAGGAACTCCTCGCCGACTCCGTCGCCGCCAGGCTCGCTCTCAGGGTCGTGGCGGGCGCCGAGGGACTGGGGCGCGAGATCGAGACCTCGCGCATCCAGAAGCCGGGACTCCTGCTCACCGGACTGCTCGAGGAGCTCCACTCCGACAGGGTGCAGATCCTCGGGGCGGCCGAGATCGGCTACCTCACAAGCCTCGACGCCGCTGACCTCGAGCGCGCTCTCGGCACGCTCGAGCGCGCCCGCATACCGGCCGTCATCGTCACCAGGGGCATAGAGCCGCCCGCCTTCCTCGTCGAGCTCGGAGACCGCAACGGCATCCCCGTGCTGGCCTCGTCCCATACGTCGTCGGTCCTCATAGACCGCCTCACCAAGTTCCTCGAGGAGAGGCTCGCGCCGGTCACAACGCTGCACGGCGTCTTCATGGACGTGCTCGGCGTGGGCATACTGGTGCTCGGCAAGAGCGGCATAGGAAAGAGCGAATGCGCGCTGGACCTCATCTCGCGGGGCCACAGGCTCGTGGCCGACGACGTGGTCGTCATAAAGCGCATGCCGCCGTCGGTGCTCTTCGGCACGGCCGTCGACCTCTCGCGCTACCACATGGAGGTGAGGGGCCTGGGGATAGTCAACATAAAGGACCTCTTCGGCATCACGGCCATAAGGGAAAGAAAGCAGATGGATATAGTGGTGGAGCTTGTGAGGTGGGACCCGGCGGGCGAGTACGAGCGCATAGGCCTCGAGGAGATGAGCTACGAGATACTCGGCGTGGAGCTCCCCTACTTCGTCGTTCCCGTGAGCCCGGGGCGCAGCATCGCCACCATAGTGGAGGTCGCCGCGCGCAACCAGATACTGAAGATAATGGGCTACAACTCGGCCAGGGAGTTCGCCCGCAGGCTCAACAAGAGACTGGTGAGGTCCGGGAGGTAGGCTGCGGTGAGGGAGGTAAGGCTCGTGGTGCTGAGCGGGCTTTCGGGCTCGGGCAAGAGCACGGTGCTGAACGTGCTCGAGGACATGGGGTACTTCTGCGTGGACAACCTGCCGGTCATGCTGCTGCCCAAGTTCGTGGAGCTGCTCTCCAGCTCCGAGGACATCTCCAGGGCCGCCACCGTGGTCGACGTGCGCGAGAGGGGCTTTCTCAAGGACTTCCCGGCCATCTTCTCGGCCATAAAGAACGAGCCCGGCGTAAGGGGCGAGCTCGTCTTCTTCGAGGCCTCCGACGAGGCGCTGGTAAAGAGGTTCAGCGAGACGCGAAGACGCCATCCGCTGGGCGGGGACCTGAGCCCCATAGAGGGGCTGCGGCTCGAGCGCGAGCTTCTGGGCGAGCTCAAGGCCAGGGCCGACCGCGTCATAGACACGACGCACTACAACGTCCACCAGCTCAAGGAGGCCGTGAGCGAGTACTTCGCCGAGAGCCGGGAGGGCGAGAAGATGGTCCTGAGCTTCGTCTCCTTCGGCTACCGCTACGGCGTGCCCGCCGACGCCGACCTGGTGATGGACGTGAGGTTTCTGCCCAACCCTCACTTCGTGGACTCTCTCAGGGCGTTCACGGGCCTTGACGAGAGGGTGAGGGAGTTCGTGCTCTCGCGCGGCGAGACCAGGGAGTTTCTCAGGCGATACGTGGAGTTCCTGCGGTATCTGCTGCCTCTTTACATGAAGGAGGGCAAGTCGTACCTGACCGTCGCCATCGGCTGCACCGGCGGCAGGCACCGTTCGGTGGCCATAGCGGACTATCTCGCTTCGGCGCTCGGGTCGGACGGCATAGTGACCCGCAAGCGCTTCAGGGACATGGAAAAGACATGAGGGAAGCAGCCGCCCGGCGCAGCCCGCGCCGCCGGTCCGTCGAAACGCCATGATTGGAGCAGTGATCATAACCCACGGCCCGCTGGCCGCAAGCCTGCTGGAGACGGCGGAGCTCATCGTCGGCAGGGTCGAGAAGGTCCGGGCGCTGGCGGTGGGGAAGGAAGAGACGTCGGAGGAGATAAAGGCGCTTCTCACCGCGGCGGTAGCCGAGGTCGGGGAGGAGGGCGCGGTGATCTTCACCGACATGTTCGGCGGCACGCCGACGAACATCGCGCTGTCGCTGCTGGAGAAGGACAGGGTGGAGGTCCTCACGGGCGTCAACCTGCCCATGCTCGTCAAGTTCGAATCCTACAGGCGGAACAAACCCCTCGGCGAGCTCGTGACCATGCTCGTCGAGCAGGGCCGCGAGAGCATGGTTCTGGCCAGCGCCATGCTCAAGGCGAAGCAGGAGTAGCCTCCTCGCCCGTGAAGAGGCGGCACCGCGTCAGATGCTCAAGCTCATAAGGGTCGACGACAGACTCATACACGGCCAGGTCGTGGCGGCCTGGGTCCCCTTCGTCAAGGCCGACGTGGTCATCGTGGCTTCCGACGAGGCGGCGGCCGACAGCTTCCAGTGCACGGTGCTGCGCTCGTGCGCCCACAAGGGGCTGGCCGTAATAGTCACGACCATTCGCGGCGCCGTGGAGGCCGTGAACTCGGGGACCTTCAGGGACTCCAACCTCATGGTGGTCACGGCGTGCCTGCGCGACGCCATGCGGCTGTACGACTCGGGCCTGCGTTTCTCGACGCTCAACATCGGCAACATCCACCACGACGGCGACGCCCGCGAGGTCACCGAGTCGGTGCGGATCACGGTGGAGGAAGAGCACATACTCGAACGCTTCGAGGGTCTGGGCGTGAGGGTGGATATACGGGACGTGCCGAGCAGGCCCTCCAAGTCGTTCCACTGAGGTCGCCGGGGGTGGAGATGGCGGGTGAACTCTTCGTTGATGCCTGCGCGGCCGGCCTGGCCGGCGCCCTTGCAAGCCTTGACAGGACCGCCGCCCTGCAGGTGATGGTCTCCCGGCCGCTCGTGGCCGCCGCGGCCGTGGGCGCGCTGCTGGGGGACGTGAACTCGGGGCTCGCCGCCGGCGTGCTCGCCGAGCTTCTGCTAATAGGCGACCTCCCCGTCGGAGGCTATGTGCCCCTCCACGAGACGGCACTGGCTGTGGTCGCCGCGGCCGTGAGCGTCGTCCTTGTGCGCAGCTGGGCGCCCGAGGCCGCCGGGGAGGAGGCCTACGGGTGGGCCGCCGCGGCGTGGCCGTCCTTGCTCGCCGCCGCGCCGGCCGTGGCGGCGGCCGTGCCCGCGGGCGTCGTCTTCCGCAGGCTCGACGCCCTTGCAAGGAGGCTCAACGGCGGGCTCGTGGACGGGGCCCTGCGCAGCGCGGCGGCTGGGGACACGGCCGGCGTCGTGGCGGCGAACCTCAAGGGGACGGCCGTCTTCTTCGCCGTGACGGCCCCGGCGCTCACGGCGGCGCTGCTGCTCTACATGTACGCGGCCCGCTCCGCGGCCGGTCTTGCGGCCGGCTCCCCCTTGCTCGACTGGTTCGCGGCGGCGCTCTTTCTCGCCGCGTCGGCGAGGGCGCTCGACGCCGTGTGCGCGCAGCGACGCTGCCTGCTCGTCTTCGGCGGCGGCGCTGCGGCGGCGCTTGCGTGGATGGCGGCGTCATGATGGGCCCGGCGGCGTTGGCCAAGGTGTTGCTGGGCTCCTTTTTCATACAGTCGGCCTGGAACTACAAACGCATGCAGGCGCTGGGATTCGCGGCGGCCCTGGCCCCGGCGATAAGGGAGATATACGGCGACGCGCCCTCGAGGGCGCGGGCCCTCGAGCGACATCTCGACTTCTTCAACACCCATCCCTACATGGTTTCGCCGCTGCTCGGCGCCGTCGTCAGGACCGAGGAACTGGCGGCCTCGGGCCGGGCCGACGCTGCGCTCTGCACGGAGATGAAGCGAAAGGTCATGGGGCCCTACGGCGCCATAGGCGACATGTTCTTCTGGGGCGCGCTCAGACCGCTCGCTTCGCTTGCGGGGGCCGCGGCCGTGCTCGCCTGGGGGGCGCCCGGCGTCGTCGTCTTCCTCGTATTCTACAACGCCGTCCATCTGGCCATGAGGATCGGAGGCTTCGTGGCTGGCTACAGGCTCGGCCCGGCGGTCATAGACGTGGTGGCGGGGCTTGATCTGCCGCAGTGGAGCCTCAGGCTCAGGACGGCGGCGGCCGGTGTGGCCGGTTTCCTTGTGGTGACGGCGGCGCGGCAGTGGCCTGCGGCGGCTTCGGCGCAGCGTGCGCTGCCACAGGAGGTGGCCGCCGGCGCGGCCGCGGCGGCCATCGTCTGTGTCGCCGCCGTCATCATGAGGAGGGGCTTTCCCCGGCGCGGGAGCCTCCTCTCCGTCGCCGCGGCGCTCCTTGCCGTCCTGACGCCTGCGGGCGCCGTCGTTTGAGGGCTTATGGTTGACAGGGACACGGCCTGCGTGGAAAAGAGCTTCACCATAAAGAACAGGCTCGGCATGCACGCCAGGGCGGCGGCCTCGTTCGTCCAGGTGGCCAACAGCTTCGATTCCGACATATACGTGAAGAAGGACGACCAGGAAGTCAACGGCAAGAGCATCATGGGCATCCTCATACTGGCGGCCCCCTGCGGCTCGACCATAACCATAAAGGCCGAGGGCAGTGACGCCGAGAACGCCGTGAACGCTCTGGGCGACCTCGTAGACAGGGGGTTTGACGAAGAATGACGGGCGGGGAGAGAAAAGAAGTCGAGCTGCTGCGCGGCATAGGCGTATCGTCGGGCATAGTCATAGGAAGCGCCTATCTGCTCGAGCGCGGCGTGCCGGAGCCCGTCCAGTACTGCCACCTCGCAGACGACGCGGCCGAGCAGGAGATCGAGCGCTTCAAGAAGGCCCTCAGGGAGTCGCGCGAGCAGCTCAACCGCATAAAGAAGAAGGTCGAACTCGACAAGGTCGGCAGAGAGCACATCCGCATAATCGACGCCCACCTGCTCATCCTCAAGGACCAGATGCTCATAAACGACACCATACGCGTCATAAAGGAGCAGAAGATCAACGCCGAGTGGGCGCTGAAGATGGTCCTAAAGGACCTCAAGGACTTTTTCGACAGGATCGACGACACCTACCTGCGCGAGCGCAGCGCCGACATCGAGCACACCGTGAACCGCGTCCTCGGCAACCTCATGGGCAGAAAGCACGAGAGTGTGGCCGACCTCAAGGAGCCCTGCATCGTCGTGGCCCACGACCTCGCGCCGACCGACACGGCCCAGATGGCCAGGGGCCGTGTCCTCGGCTTCCTCACCGACATAGGCGGCAAGACCTCCCACACGGCCATCATGGCGAAATCGCTCGACATCCCGGCGGTGGTGGGTCTGGAGTCGGTGACGCACAAGGTGGAGACGGGCGATACGGTCATAGTCGACGGCACGACGGGCACGGTCATAGTCAACCCCTCGCGCAGCGTCCTCGACATATACCGCAAGCGCCGCGAACGCTACGCCCGCTACGGCCGCGCCCTCCACAACTACAAGGACCTCCCCTCGGAGACGACCGACGGCCGTTATATAAAGATAATGGGCAACCTCGAGATAGTCGAGGAGATGGACGCCTTCCTCGAACACGGCGCCGAGGGCATAGGGCTCTACAGGACCGAGTTCCTCTACCTCAACCGCCGGGAGCTGCCCACCGAGCAGGAGCACCTGACGGCCTACAAGGAGGTGGCCGGCCGCATGGCGCCCCATCCGGTGGTGATCAGGACACTGGACATAGGGGGCGACAAGCTGCCACACTCGGTCGACGTCCCCTCGGAGATGAATCCCGCCATGGGACTTCGGGCCATAAGGTTCTGCCTGCGGCGACTCGACATATTCAAGACCCAGCTTCGGGCCATCCTGCGGGCCAGCGCCTTCGGCAAGATCAGGATCATGTTCCCCATGATCTCCGGCGTCGACGAGCTGCGCCGCGCAAAAGAGGTGCTCGAGGAGGTCAAGCAGGAGCTGCGCAGCGAAGGGGTCCGCTTCGACGAGAAGATCGAGGTGGGCGCCATGATAGAGGTCCCCGCCGCCGCGGCCATAGCCGATCTCCTCGCCCGGGAGGTAGACTTCTTCTCCATCGGCACCAACGACCTCCTCCAGTACTCCCTGGCCATAGACCGGGTCAACGAGCACGTGGCCTATCTCTACGAGCCCTTCCACCCGGCCGTGCTGAGGACCGTCAAGGGCGTGGTGGACGCTGCCCGCGAGGCGGGCATAGACGTGGGGGTGTGCGGCGAGATGGCCGGAGAGCCGGAGTCGGCGCTCATATTCGTGGGCTTCGGCATAGACCGGCTCTCCATGAACTCCTTTTCCATCCTGAGGGTAAAGAAACTCATCCGCTCCGTGAGCTACGCCGACGCCAGGCTCATAAGCGAGGCGGCCATGAACTTCTCGACGGCCAGGGAGGTGGAGGCCTACATAAGCTCCAGGATTTCATCGGTCTACAGGGACGAGCTCTGGGCCTGACCACCCGCTCCAACGCAGACTCCCCGCCGGAAAAACGCCACGGAAGGTGGTTTTTGGTTGACATCGCCGCGAGAAAGAAATTAAGATTACGTATTTACATCAGACAAAGGCCGAGAAGGAGGGCAAGAATGAGAGAGTACATCTTCACGTCCGAGTCCGTCACCGAAGGACATCCGGACAAGGTGTCGGACCAGGTCTCCGACGCCATACTGGACGCGCTGCTTGCGCAGGACCCCCGCAGCAGGGTCGCCTGTGAGACGCTCGTCACCACGGGACTGGCGCTCGTGGCCGGCGAGATAACCACCAAGGCCGTCGTCGATTACGCCTCCATAGTGAGGCGGACCATAAGGGAGATCGGCTACACCGACGCCGCCATAGGCTTCGACGGCGACACCTCGGCCGTGCTCGTCTCATTCGACAGGCAGTCTCCCGACATCGCCCGGGGTGTGGACGAGGGCGAGGCCAAGGAGCAGGGCGCCGGCGACCAGGGCCTCATGTTCGGCTACGCCTGCGACCATACGCCCGAGCTCATGCCCATGCCCATCGTGCTCGCCCACAAGCTCACGCGCAGGCTCGCCGAGGTGCGAAAAAAGGGCGTCCTCGACTTCGTCCGTCCCGACGGGAAGAGCCAGGTGACGGTGCGCTACAACTACGGCAGGCCCGTGGCCGTCGACGCCGTTGTCGTCTCCACCCAGCACACCCCCGCCGTCACCAACGACCGGCTCCGCGAAGGCATTATGGAGGAGGTCATCAAGAGCGTCATACCCGCCGAACTTCTGCACGACGGCACCCGATACCACATCAACCCCACGGGCCGTTTCGTCGTCGGCGGTCCCCACGGCGACTGCGGGCTTACGGGCAGGAAGATAATCGTGGACACCTACGGCGGTCACGGAAGCCACGGCGGCGGCGCCTTTTCGGGCAAGGACCCCTCCAAGGTGGACCGCTCGGCCTCCTACATGGCCCGCTACGT
Source organism: Deltaproteobacteria bacterium (assembly GCA_011375175.1). NCBI lineage: Bacteria > Pseudomonadati > Myxococcota > Myxococcia > Deltaproteobacteria bacterium. The sequence goes on from DRME01000011.1 coordinate 30,546, forward strand.
GGCCAAGAACATCGTCGCCGCCGGCCTGGCAAGCGAGTGCGAGGTCCAGATAGCCTACGCCATAGGCGTGCCCGAGCCCGTCTCCGTCATGGTCGACACCTTCGGCACCGAGAAGATCCCGCCCGAGAAGATAGAGGGCCTCATAAACGACCACTTCGATCTGCGTCCCCGGCAGATAGTGGAGGCCCTCGACCTGCTCCGCCCCATCTACAGGCAGACGGCCGCATACGGCCACTTCGGAAGGACAGAGCCCGACTTCACCTGGGAGAGGACCGACAAGGCCGAGGCCCTCAAGGCCGCGGCGGGGCTCTGAGGGGGGCCGCCGCGGTTTGAAAGGGCGGACCGGGGCGCTTGTTCGGGAAGCTCTGATTAATTACTCTGGGGGAACCTTTCTGAAGAAGGGCCACAGGCCCACGTTTCCCCCAGACCCCTTCAAAGACTTCTGATACCTTTCGGACTCCCCTGATTTGCTTGCAAAATCAGGGGAGTCCGAAGGCATTAAAAGTTTTTGGAGGGAGTCTGAGGGAACCTTTTTACAAAAAGGTTCCCTCAGTCAGAGGAGCAAAAAACAATCATAACGGGAGGAATGATGGATTACGACGTTAAGGACCTCGCCCTCGGCGACAAGGGCAGGCTCAGGATCGAATGGGCCGAGATGGACATGCCCGTTCTGCGGAGCATCAGGGAAGAGTTCAGGAAGAAGAAACCCCTAAAGGGTGTGACGATCGCGGCCTGTCTCCACGTGACGACCGAGACGGCCAACCTCATGATCACCCTCAAGGCCGGCGGCGCCGACGCCTCGCTGTGCGCCTCCAACCCGCTGAGCACCCAGGACGACGTGGCCGCGGCGCTGGTGAAGCACTACGGCATACCGGTCTACGCCATAAAGGGCGAGGACAAGAAGACATACTACGACCACATAAACGCCGTGCTCGACCGCAGGCCCAACATCACCATGGACGACGGAGCGGACCTCGTCTCCATGCTCCACTCCGAGCGCAGGGACCAGGCGTCCGACATCCTCGGCTCCACCGAGGAGACGACGACCGGCGTCATAAGACTCAAGAGCCTCGCCGCCCAGGGTCTCCTGAGCTTCCCGGTCATCGCCGTCAACGACGCCTCGACCAAGCACTTCTTCGACAACCGCTACGGCACCGGCCAGTCCACGGTTGACGGCATCGTGAGGGCCACAAACAGGCTCATCGCGGGGTCCGTCTTCGTCGTCTGCGGCTACGGGTGGTGCGGCAAGGGGGTGGCCATGCGCGCCCGGGGGCTCGGCGCCGACGTGGTCGTCACCGAGGTGGACCCGCTGCGCGGGCTCGAGGCCGTCATGGACGGCTTCAGGGTGATGCCCATCGCCCAGGCCGCCCGCACGGGCGATATATTCTGCACCGTCACCGGCGACATCAACGTCATCCGCCGCGAGCACTTCGAGAAGATGAAGGAAGGGGCCATAGTCTGCAACTCGGGCCACTTCAACGTGGAGCTCGACCTCGACGGGCTCAAGGCCATATCGAAGAAGAAGCGGCTGGTGCGCGAGTTCGTCGAGGAGTACACCCTCAGGGACGGCCGCAGGCTCTACGTGCTGGCCGACGGCCGGCTCGTAAACCTCGCCGCCGCCGAGGGACACCCGGCAAGCGTCATGGACATGAGCTTCGCCAACCAGGCCCTCGGCGCCGAGTACCTCGTCAAGAACGCCTCGAAGCTCGAAAACAAGGTCTACGTCGTGCCCGAGACGATAGACCGCAACATAGCCAAGCTCAAGCTCGCCTCGCTGGGCGTGAAGATCGACAGGCTCACGGCCGAGCAGAAGAAGTACCTCGCCTCCTGGGAGATGGGCACCTGAGGAGGAGTCGTCTCCGCGTCCCAGAGGGAAGAGGCCCCGCCGCTTCAGCGCGGCGGGGCCTTTGCGCGTGCGGCGAAAATCAGCTTGTCTTGACGCCTGCCTTGGTGTTATCATATCCGTTGAGAGAGCCCGGCCTTCGATGCCGCTCAAGGAGGCCGACGTCGTTGATGAGCCACCACCTGTGACAGGAGGTATCTTTCGATGAGCAGCACTCCGTGCCTTGCCGTCTCGCGCCGGGAGACGGGAGGCGTATCCGGCGGACGGCGGCGTCTGTCCCTCTGCGCCCTTGTCCTTGCGGCGGCCCTCTTTTCGGGCTGCGCCGCCACCAACGAGGAGATAGTGGAAAAGGGCGGCGACGAGGCCCTCTTCCACCGGGCCATGGTCTACTACCAGAACACCAAGCTCGAGCACGCCGAGAAGGACCTGAAGAAACTGATGGACGAGTACCCGCTCAGCAAGTACGCCCTCGAGGCCCAGCTCAAGCTGGCGGACATCTACTACTCGGTGACCCGCTACGAAGACGCCAACGCCTACTACACGAGCTTCGTGGCCATCCATCCCTCCCATCCCAAGGCCCCTTACGCCCAGTTCCAGAAAGGGATGTGCCGGCTGCGCGAGGTGCTGAGCGTGGACCGCGACCAGACCTCCACACAGAAGGCCATCTTCTCCTTCGAGGACGTGATCGCGAGGTATCCCGACAGTCCCTATGCCGGGAAGGCGCGCTCCATAATAACGTTCCTGCGCCGCAGGCTCGCCGAGCGCGAGTTCTATGTGGGCAAGTTCTACTTCAAGGACAAGAACTACAAGGGCGCTCTCTACCGCTTCTCCGGCATACTGAGGGACTATCCCGACGCCGGCATAACGGACAAGGCGCTCTACTATCTCGGAAAGTCCTACTCCAGGCTCGGCGAGGAGAAGCGCGCAAAGGAGGTCTTCGCCAGGCTCAGGGCCCGCTTTCCCGACAGCCCCTACGCCGCCTCCGGGGAGAAGTGAGGCGGCGGTTCCACAGGCACGGGAGAGCGGCTGATTCGAGGAGGCTCGATGGAGAAAGGGTGGCTCCACTACTACGAGACCGGCAAGGCGGCCTTCAAGGAGAGGGACTACGACAAGGCCCTTTCCTGTCTTGAGCGTGTCGTAAAGCTCAAGCCCACCTTCGCCGACGTCTTCAACATGCTCGGTCTCATATACTACGACAGGAAGCGTTACGACGAGGCCGAGTCGGCCTTCCTCAACGCCCTCGAGCTCAATCCAGAGTACATCGAGGCGTCCCTGAACCTCTCGATCCTCTACAACGAGCGGGGCCAGTTCGACAAGGGCGGCGACGTATATGAGCGCGCCCGCGCAGCCCGCGCCGCCGCCGGAGACGCAGGCGCCGAGCCCTACCTCGACCCCAACGTCAAGGGCAAGCTGGCCAACATGCACGCCGCCATAGGCGATGTCTACAGCGACCTCGGCCACTACGAAAAGGCCGTCGACGAGTACCGCAAGGCCCTGGAGCTGCGCCCGGGCTTCGTGGACATAAAGACGAATCTCGCCGCGGCCTACCGTTCGCTCAAGGACTATTCGAGGGCCGTGCGCGAGCTCGAGGAGGCGCTCGATATGGTGCCGGGCTATGTGAGCGCCATGGTTCAGCTCGGCCTCACCTTCTACTGCATGGGGCTTCACGACAGGGCCAAGCAGATGTGGGTCGAGGCCCTGAAGATAAATCCCGGCGAGCGCCTTGCGCGCATGTATCTCAATCACCTGCTAAGCTCCGGCCCTGCCTGAGAGCGGCCGCCGCCCCCTGCTCTCCTCCGCCTTCCGCGCCTTTTCCATTCAAAAGACTTGACAGTTCCGGCGGCTTACGGTAGATTGTAGGAATCACTGCGTAACGTTCTCCGGGCCGCTAGCTCAGTTGGTAGAGCAGCTGACTCTTAATCAGCGGGTCAAAGGTTCGAGCCCTTTGCGGCCCACCAGAAAGATCAGGGGTTACGGTCTCCGTAGCCCCTTTCGTTTATCCGCTCCCGCAAGTGTCCCGCTCTCTTTACAGCACGGCGACGGCCTCCACACTTCTCCCCCTGCGCTCCCTGGCCAGGCCGGGGGCGACGACTCTTTTGTAGCGCGTTGCGCGAGGCCGCGCCCGCTCCGCTCCGGGAGCGGCCCGCGCCAGGCGGGGTCGTTACGCCTTTGCGGCCCGCTCCCGGAGCGGAGCGGACGCGGAGGCGGACCGACACATACACAGGCGCAGAGGGGGGCACAGGGGGGCACAGGGGGGCACAGGGGGGTACAGTGGGGCGGCCGTGGGGCCGGCAGCCCCTAAGAGCCCCATGGGCCGTGAATGCGGCCTGTGAGACTTTCAGGAAGCCCTCTTCGCCGCGTCATTGCGGGGAGGGGGGCCGTAGTGACGAGGCAGGCTGCGGGCGGGTGGTTTGTTGGAAGACGGCATTGCCTCGTTACGCCCGCGATGACAAAAGAGACAATAAATCGGAGTTTCCTCTATCGACGGGAGAAGGGAGGTGATCCGGAGTGAAGAGGTTCGGCGCTTTACTGCTGGCGCTCGTTCTCGTAATGCCCGCGGTCTTTGCCGCCGGCTGTGTCTACGACGGCTACTATCTCAGGGACGACGGGGGCGAAGAGAGGGAGCGTCACGAGCGGGAGGAGCGCGAGAGGCGCGAGAGCGAGGAGCGCGGCTCGCTGGTCATCGACGGGACCGTCGTCGGCTGAAGCGGCGGCGCGCCGGAGGCGGTCATTCGCCCACCCTGGCCAGAAGGCCCTTGTCCTTGACGGTTCTCAGGTTCCAGGAGAAGAAGGCGAGGGACGAGGCGAGATAGACGACGTTGAGGCCCGTTGCCTTGAGGACCCCGGCGGTGGGGACCGTGCCGTCCGTTATGACGGCCCTCATGCCCTCGAAGACGTGGGCCGAGGGCAGCGCCGCGGCCACGGCCTGGAGCACGGGCGGCAGGACCGACACGGGGTAGAAGACGGCCGAGACGGGCTGGAAGAGGAAGGCGATGCCCCAGGCCAGGACCTCGGCCTCCTGGCCGAAGCGCATGATGACGGCGGCCGTTACGATGCCGACGGACCAGCCCATGACTATGAGGTTCATCATCAGCGGCACGAGGGCGAAGCCGAGGGTGAAGACGTTGAAGGCGTAGAGGAGCCAGGCGAGAAGGATCATGACCGACGAGGCCATGACAAGCTTCATGGCGCTTATGACGAGAAGGGAGGCCACGTACTCGGCCTCGGTCAGGGGGCTTACGAAGATGTTGACCAGGTTCCTCGACCACATGTCTTCGAGGAAGGCTATGGAGATGCCCTGCTGGCTGCGGAAGAGTATGTCCCAGAGGATGAGGGCGCCCATGAAGAAGGCCACGAAGTCGGGCAGCTCGCCGTTGTAGCGTATGAGGTAGGTGCTGATGAAGCCCCAGACGAGCAGGTCGAGAAGGGGCCAGTAGAATATCTCCATGAGCCTGGGCAGGCTGCGCTTGTAGAGGTAGAGGTGGCGCAGTGCGCAGGCCATGATGCGTCCGGTCTTCACGCCCTCTCCCCCCTTGGCGCGGCCCCGGCGCCGCTGCCGCGGCCTCCTCTGGTGACCTTGAGGAAGACCTCCTCGAGGGTTGCGCAGCCGAACCGGTCGAGTATGGCGGCGGGCGTGCCTGTGGCGGCTATCCTCCCTTTCACGAGCAGCATGAGCCTGTCGCTCATCTCTTCCATCTCCTGCATGTTGTGTGACGTGTAGACGATGGAGAAGTTGCGCTCCTCCTTGATGCGTCGCAGCAGGCTGCGCGTCTTGTCGGCCATGTCGGGGTCGAGGCTCGCCGTGGGCTCGTCGAGGAAGAGGACCTCGGGGTCGTTGAGGAGCGCCTTTGCGAGACAGGCCCTCGTTATCTGGCCGGACGAGAGCTTCCGTGTGGTCACGTCCCCGACTTCCTCGATCTCGAATGCGCGCAGGAGCCGCTCGATCTTTTCCCGGCGGCGGCGCACGCCGTAGAGGCGGGCGAAGACGTCGAGGTTTTCGCGCACCGTCAGCGAGTAGGGCAGCGACACGTAGGAAGAGGAGAAGTTGATCCGCGAGAGTATCTCCTCGCGTTCCCGCTCGAGGTCCATGCCGAGGATCCGCACCGAGCCGCTCGTGGGAGTGGTGAGGCCCATGAGCATCTGAAGCGTCGTCGTCTTTCCCGCGCCGTTGGGCCCCAGTACGCCCAGTATCTCGCCGCGGCGCAGGCGGAACGATATGCCGTCAACCGCCCTGAAGCCGCCGAAGACCTTGGTTAGCCCCTCTACCTCGACGGCGGGCTTCATTTCCCGGTCCGGCCCCGCCGTTGCTCTTTCAGCTCGCCGTAGACCTTGGCCGCGTTGAGGGGGAGCCACTGCTCATACTTCTCGTATCCGGCGTAGCGGGGAAGCTCTATGGAGGCCTTCACCTCTTCAAGGGTCTTTCCCTCGTCCATGAGGCGCGAGACCTCGGCGCGCAGCTCGCGCAGGTAGGCGGCGAAGCTTCGCACGCCGTCCACACCGGTGGGTTCGCCGTGACCGGGCAGGTAGACGTCGGCATCGAGGGCCTCGAGCTCCTCGAGGACCTCGAGCCAGCGGCCCGTGTGGCCGTCGCCGAGCCACGGCAGCCGCCGTGAGTAGAGGAGGTCCCCGGCTATCACGACCTTTTCTTCAGGCAGGTAGACGTAGATGTCGCCGTCGGTATGGGCGCCCGGCGCGGCCCTCACCACTATCTCGCGCCCTCCGGGGCGCAGCACCAGTTCGGAGTCCATGGTCATGGTCGGGAGGGTGAGCTCGAAGCCCTCGAGGCTTTCGGCGCCGAAGAAACGGACGAAGCGGCGGCGGTGAGCCTCGTCACGCTCGATGAGCAGCCTTCGCGTATCGGTGTGGGCGATTATCTCGCGCGCCTGGACGAAATACTGGTTGCCGAAGGTGTGGTCCCCGTGGTAGTGGGTGTTTATGACGTAGATTACCGGCTCGTCCGTCGTCCGGGCGATCTCCTCTCCGAGCAGCAGGGCGAGTTCCCGGGGACCCTGCGTGTCCACCACCACCACGCCTTCGCCGGTCACGATGAAGGCCGAGTTGGTCCTTCCTCCCCGGGCTACGAATCCGTAGACGCCGTCGGCCAGTCTCTCAAGGCGCGGCTGCGCCGCCGCTGTCCCGATGGCGGCGAGAAAGAAGAGCGCCCCGGCAAGGGCCGCCGCCGTGAAGTGTCGTCCGTTCATGGGCTCCTCCCTGACATCCACGTCTCCTGTTGATTACCCTGGGGGAAACTTTCTGTAGAAAGTTTCCCCCAGACCCCCTTCAAAGACTTTTAATTCCCTGCGGTTCATCCCGATTTTGCTTGCAAAATCGGG
>DRME01000012.1 GCA_011375175.1 Deltaproteobacteria bacterium
AAAAACTTTTAACGCCCTGCGGATCATCCCGATTTTGCAAGCAAAATCGGGATGATCCGCAGGGAATTAAAAGTCTTTGAAGGGGGTCTGGGGGAAACTTTCTACAGAAAGTTTCCCCCAGGGTAATTAATCAGAGCTTCCCTAAGAGTGGGGACGCAGGGGGGGACCGGTCCCGGATTGCAAGAGCGGTCCGGTGAAGAGGGGGGCGCGGGCTCTCCCGGGGCCCGTCGGCGGCGGCCCCGGGGAACGGGGCGGCCGTGCCGATGCGAAGCACTCACTTACGGGCGAAGTAGATATCGGCGATGAAGGCTTCGGCGAAAGTCCCGGTGTCGTCGGAGTCGATCATGACGGCCACCCGGCCCACCGGCGGCGGTTCCTCGCCGAAGAGCCGCTTGTAGTCCTCGTAAACGTTGCGCCTCTCCCTGAACCACCGGCCCAGCCCCTCGGAGCCGCTCCTGATGACGATATACCTGGTGTTCGATGTCTTGGTGCTCGTCACCCGGCTCTCCCGCGGCGCGCTCGTGTCCCAGATGTAGCCGATCACCCTGCTGTTTATCACGGCCGGCCAGCGGGGGAATATGACGTAGACCTGGGCCGCCTGGTCGTCCCTCGACCGGTGCCTCACATCGGCGCCCTCGGGCAGCCTCGTCACCTTCCACCGCCAGCTCAGGTAGGGCGACGTTCGGATGTCAAAGCTCACGTCCTTGTAGAGGGCCGTCGAGGTGGCGCGGCTGCGGAGCTTTATGGCGCGGCCCACCTCGGTCTCGACGACGGCCACGTCGGCCTTGCCCCGCCACTCCTTAAGGTCCCAGCCCCGGGGCACGCCGTCGGTCTCCTTGACGGCGTCGCTTCTGAAGACGTAGATGTAGGCAGAGGCCGCCGACGCGGCCGCCACGGCCGTGACCGTGAAGAGCGCCGCAGCAGCAATGACCGCACGGAGACGGACACCCCCCTTTCGTCTCCCGACAAACAAGCAGCCGGTCTCAGGCATGGCACCTCCCGTGAAGATTGTAAGGGCGAAGAGCGTATGAGAAGGAAACAGCGTAGGTAATTATACGAAACGTGAAGGGCCGGCGCAAGGATTTTTCCCCGCCGCCGGCCCTCTCCCCCCATAGGCATTCGAGGGAAGGCGCCTGCCCGCGCCCCTACTGGAGGGTGGGCCGCGCCGACAGACTCGGCTCTATGCCCAGCTCCTTGAGGAGCCTTTCGGAGCGGCGGCTGCCGGTCCTGAGCCACCGCTCGTAGATGCGCAGCACGTCGCTCGCCGACTGCAGGCCGCTTCGCTCGCTCACCTCGCCGAGCACGTCCATGAAGCTCGTAAACTTGCTCTCGAGCTCGCGGAAGGTGCCGGCAAGGGGCTCCGCCTCCCTCCCGCCCGGCGACATGGCGGCCAGGTGGCCGTAGGAGGTGGTGCCCATCGTTATGTAATAGTCCACGTCTATTACCTTTCTGTTCAGGCTGTCGGAGAAGAAGCCCGACACGAAGAGCGCGTAGTCGCCGAGGTGGCGCAGAAGCGTTCTGCGCAGGGCCGCATCGCTTGAGAGCGCCTTGACATAGGTGAGGGCCAGGGGCTCGTCGGGAAGCCTCGCAGACTCGACAAAGCCCGCAAGAAGGCTCGTAAGGTAGTACTCCGTCGTCTCGCTCGCCTCCACGCCCTGACGCTCCATGGCGGCGCACACATGCTCCCTGAAGTGTTCCATCGCCGTGAGTTCCTTAAGCATGGCCTACCCTCCCTGGTCTTTTCTCAGTCAAATCAACGAGTTGGCAATCGGCTGCAGAGAGTGCTAAAAAATCCCTTGACAATCCGGCAACCCGTCCCTATATTACTTTCATTCGAAACCGCCGCTCCCTTACTATATCGGCGGTGGAAATATTATACTTAAAAAACACCCAAGGAGGGAGGTTAAATGAACATCAGACCGCTTCATGACCGTGTAATCGTCCAGAGGGCGAGCGAGGAGGAGAAGACCAAGGGTGGCATAATCATCCCCGACAGCGCCAAGGAGACCCCCATGGAGGGGACCATCATCGCCGCCGGTCCCGGCCGCAAGGACGAGGACGGCAAGCTCCATCCCCTCGACGTCAAGGCCGGCGACAAGGTCATATTCAGCAAGTACGCCGGCTCGGAGATCAAGATCGAGGGCGAGGAATACCTCATAATGAGGGAGGAGGACATCCTCGGCATCGTCGAGAACTGATCCCCCCGACCATCGAGACCACGTCTTTTCGCAAATCCAAGGAGGTTATGTAAAATGGCAGCAAAGGAGATATCTTTCAGTCACAGCGCGCGCAGCTCCATTCTCAAGGGAGTCAACACGCTTGCCGACACCGTGAAGGTCACCCTCGGCCCGAGGGGCCGCAACGTGGTGATAGAGAAGAGCTTCGGCTCGCCCACCATCACCAAGGACGGCGTGACCGTGGCCAAGGAGATAGAGCTGGAGAACAAGTTCGAGAACATGGGCGCCCAGATGGTCAAGGAGGTGGCCAGCAAGACCTCCGACGTGGCCGGTGACGGCACCACAACGGCCACGGTGCTCGCCCAGGCCATCTTCCGCGAGGGCACCAAGCTCGTAGCCGCCGGCCACAACCCCATGGACCTCAAGCGCGGCATCGACAAGGCCGTCGAAGAGGCCACCAAGGCGCTTGAAAAGCTCTCCAAGCCCATCAAGGAGAAGCAGGAGATAGCGCAGGTCGGCACCATCTCGGCCAACGGCGACACGACCATCGGCGAGATAATCGCCGAGGCCATGGAGAAGGTCGGCAAGGAGGGCGTCATCACCGTCGAGGAGGCCAAGGGCATGGAGACGGAGCTCGACGTCGTCGAGGGCATGCAGTTCGACCGCGGCTATCTCTCGCCCTACTTCGTCACCGACGCCGAGAGGATGGAGTGCGTGCTCGAGGACGCCTACGTGCTCCTCCACGAAAAGAAGATATCCAACATGCGCGATCTCCTGCCCATCCTCGAGAAGATCGCCAAGACCGGAAAACCCTTCATCATAATCGCCGAGGACGTGGAGGGCGAGGCCCTGGCCACGCTGGTGGTCAACAAGCTGCGCGGCACGCTCCAGGTATGCGCCGTCAAGGCCCCGGGCTTCGGCGACAGGCGCAAGGCCATGCTCGAGGACATCGCCACGCTCACCGGCGGCAGGCTCGTGGCCGAGGAGCTCGGCATCAAGCTCGAGTCCCTGGACATCACCGACCTGGGCCGCGCAAAGCGCATAGTCGTCGAGAAGGAGTACACCACCATCATCGACGGCGCCGGCTCCAAGGAGCAGATAGACGCCAGGGTAAAGCAGATCCGCAACCAGATCGAGGAGACCACCTCCGACTACGACCGTGAGAAGCTCCAGGAGCGCCTGGCCAAGCTCGTGGGCGGCGTGGCCGTCATCAACGTCGGCGCGGCCACGGAGACGGAGATGAAGGAGAAGAAGGCGAGGGTCGAGGACGCCCTCCACGCCACCAGGGCCGCCGTCGAGGAAGGCGTGGTGCCCGGAGGCGGCGTCTCATACCTCAGGGTGCTCAAGGCCGTCGAAGAGCTCAAGCTCGACGGCGACGAGCAGTTCGGCGTCAACCTCATCAAGCGCGCCCTCGAGGAGCCCATCCGCCAGATAGTCACCAACGCCGGCCAGGAGGGCTCCATAGTCGTAGAGCGCGTCAAGAACGAAGAGGGCGCCTACGGCTACAACGCCGCAGCCGAGAAGTACGAGGACCTCATAAAGGCCGGCGTCCTCGACCCCACCAAGGTCTCGAGGATAGCCCTCCAGAACGCCGCCAGCATATCGGGCCTCATGCTCACCACCGAGGCCATGGTCGCCGAAAAGCCCAAGGAGGAGAAGGGCGGCGCTCCGGGCGGCATGCCCGACATGGGCGGAATGGGCGGAATGGGAATGATGTAAGACCGTCACCGCCGTGCCTGAAAAGACGGCCCCTCGCCCCGGGGGGCCGTCTTTTTTTGGAAGCTCGCAAGGAGAAGGTGTGAAACGCAGTGACATAGCGCAGGCCCTGCGTCTCTTGAAGAAGGCGGCGCGGGAGTTCAGGACCCCTTACGTGAGCGAAGAGGCCGGGACCTCGCGCGACCCCTTCCGGGTCCTCGTCTCCTGCATCCTCAGCCTGCGCACCAGGGACGAGACCACGGCGGCCGCCTCCAAGCGCCTCTTCGCCATCGCCCCCGACCCGCCCTCCCTCGCCGACCTCGACACCGCGGCAATCGAAAGGGCCGTCTATCCCGTGGGGTTTTACCGCAGCAAGGCCGCCACCCTCAAGGAGATCGCCCGCAGAATCGTCGACGAGTTCGGCGGCGCCGTGCCGGACACCATCGAGGGGCTTCTCGAGCTCAGGGGCGTGGGCCGCAAGACGGCAAACCTCGTCGTCACCATGGGGTTCGGCAAGCCCGGCATATGCGTGGACACCCACGTCCACAGGATAACGAACCGCTGGGGCCTGGTGAGCACCCCTACGCCGGAGAAGACCGAGTTCGCCCTGCGCGAGCTGCTGCCGCGGCGCTACTGGATCGAGATAAACGACCTGCTCGTCGCCTACGGCCAGAACGTGTGCACGCCCCTCTCTCCGTGGTGCAGCCGCTGCGTGGTGGCCCACCTTTGCGACGCCGTCGGCGTGGCAAGACGAAGATAATGCTTGCGCGACGGCGGCAAATGATGTTATATAGGGATACTCTGAGGAAGCTCTGATTAATTACCCTGGGGGAAACTTTCTGTAGAAAGTTTCCCCCAGCCCCCCTTCAAAGACTTTTAATTCCCTGCGGATCACCCCGATTTTGCAAGCAAAATCGGGGTGATCCGCAGGGCGTTAAAAGTTTTTGGAGGGAGTCTGAGGGAACCGGGGGTCTGTGACCCTTTTACAAAAAGGTTCCCTCAGTGCAATAAATCAGAGTTTCCTTAAGACGCAGGGGGTCCGCGGGGACGGGGGACCATGACACTTTTACAAAAAAAGGTTCCCTCGGGGTGATTGACCGGAATCTCCCTTACGATCCCGGGGCGTCTTCATCTTCCAAGAAAGGGCCGGACGCCGGCCCTGAAAACTTCCATGGGAGGTCCTGTCATGGCGAAAAAGAAGGTTCTCATCTACGGCAAGGACACGTGACCCTACACCACGGCGGCCCGTGAGGATTTCGCCGGAAGGGGTTACGAGGTGGAGTACGTGAACGTCAAGTCAAGCCAGGCGGCCATGGACGAGATGATCCGCCGCAACGGCGGACGCCGCGACGTGCCCGTCATCATCGAGGAAGACCGTCTCACCGTCGGCTTCGGCGGCACGTGAGCGGTCTGACGAACAGGCCCGTAGGTTACGGGCCGCAGGATTCACGAAAAACAGGTCTCAACAAGACGGGAGCCCCTTTACGCTAAAGGGGCTCCCGTCTTTGTCGGCCCCCATGCCGCGCGGGCCGCGGCGAAGAGACCACAGGAGGAGAGATGGAAAGGACCCTGTCCATAGTTAAACCCGACGGAGTGAGAAAGAACCTCATCGGCAAGGTCATTGCCCGCTTCGAGGAGGCCGGCCTGCGGGTGGCGGCCCTCAAGATGGCCCGTCTCACCAGAGAGCAGGCCGAGGGCTTTTACGCCGTCCACCGGGAGCGCCCCTTCTTTGCAAGCCTCACCGAGTTCATGAGCTCCGGACCGGTGGTGCTCATGATAATAGAGGGCGATGGCGCCATAAGGAAGGTCCGGGAAATAATGGGCGCGACCAACCCGGCCGAGGCCGCACCAGGCACGATACGACGCGACTTCGCCGACTCCATCGAGGCCAACATCGTCCACGGCTCCGACGCCCCCGATACGGCGGCCTTCGAGACCTCCTACTTCTTCAACGCCCTCGAAAGGTTCTAACCCTTCTCCACGCGCAAGGCTCGCTGACGTACCGATGGAAACCACGGCGAAGATAAAGGCCCACTACGACTTCACCTCGCGGGACGCGAAGAACCTCGTCGACGTGCGACCCATCGTCGAGGCCCACCTCGACGAGTTCGCCGAGGCCTTCTACAACTACGTCAGGAACTTCGACAAGGCCCACGTCTACCTCAAGGACGATCAGACCATAAAGAGGCACCAGGACGCCCTCAAGCAGTGGCTCCTCAACCTCTTCGGCGGAGACTACGGTCCCCAGTACATGAAGGAGCTCGAGCGCATAGGCTACGCCCACGTGCAGATCGACCTCGACGCCCACTATGTCAACGCGGCCATGCACTTCGTGAAGCGCTACCTCACAGAGCTCCTCTCCAGCGAGATCGAAGACCGCAGCCGCCTCCTCTACGTGACCCGCTCGGTGGACAAGATCGTCGACATAAACCTCGATGTAATGACGAGCTCCTACATCGAGGAGGAGAAGAAAAACGTCTTCCTCTCCCAGGCCGTCGAGAGCAAGCTCATCGAGTTCGCCAAGCGCTACTCCTACGGCCTCAACCTCGTGCTCGTGCTCGGCCTCGTCGTCATGGGCGGGCTCGTCATAGGACTCGTCATATACGATACACTCCACGTCTTCGACGGAAAGCTCGAAAAGGGACTGCTGAGCACCTTCGGCAACCTCCTCATGCTCTGGGTCGTCATCGAGCTCCTCGACACGGAGATAGAACACCTGCGCGGCGGCAAGTTCGCCATCAAGGTCTTCATAAGCGTCGCTCTCGTGGCCATCATACGAAAGATACTCATTACGAGCCTCAAGGCCGAGGCCGTGGGCGCCCAGCTCTCGCTCGTCGCAGCCGTGGCCGTCCTCGGCATCGTCTACTGGCTCATAGCGCGTGTGGAGAAGTAGACGAGCCCCCGCACAACCCTCAAAAGGCTGGACTCAAGGGACTGAAGAGAGTATAATAACTCGCGTCGCATATCCACCTGAAGTCGGGGCGTGGCTCAGCCTGGTAGAGCACCGCGTTCGGGACGCGGGGGTCGGAGGTTCAAATCCTCTCGCCCCGACCACATACCTTGCTTTCCGTTTCCATACGACGCATCCTCGCCCCTTGCGGCCATCACCGACAAAATATGATTAAGGAAGCTCTGATTGATTACCCTGGGG
>DRME01000013.1 GCA_011375175.1 Deltaproteobacteria bacterium
GCCGGCGAAATCGGCCACGTATATGTAGCCGTCGGGACCGACGGCCACGCCGGTGGGTTCGTTGAAGCTCGCCTCGCGGGCCGGACCGTCGCCGCCGCCGGCAAGGCCGCTCCCGGCCACGGTGGTGACGTAATAGGGCCCCGCGCCTCCGGCGGCAAGGGCCGAAGCGGCGGACACGAGGAGGAGTACAAGAAGAGACGATACCTTTTCAACCATGCCTAACTCTCCGGGTCGGCGGCCGGGAAACCGCGAGCAAGGAAACCCTGATTTACTGCACCGAGGGAACCTTCTTGCTGCCTCGGAAGGCCGTACCGGGGGTTCGGGCCGCGCCGGGCGAGATATTTTTTACGCCTTTGCGGGCCGAACCCCCGGTGCAGCCGACGATCCGAATAACATACGATGGGGCTGTAATCATGAGGGAACCCTGGAGTGAGCGCGGATGCTCCCTCAAGGAGTTTTCCGCCGCGGCATGGCGGGCTCACCCCAAGTATAACAGAAGAAGCCGGTACTTATCAAACGGGGGGTCGGTCCGGCGGTCTTCTACCGCTCCTGTCGTGAGAGACGGGGATGATGAAGGTGAACTCGCTGCCCCGGCCCTTGGCGCTCTCGGCCCATATCTTTCCGCCGTGGAACTCGACGAACCGCTTGGTCAGGGCGAGTCCGATGCCCATGCCGTCGTACATCTTCGAGTAGCGTTTTTCGCCGACCTCGAAGATGTCGAAGATGTGGCTCAGGGCCTCGGGCTCTATGCCGATGCCCGTGTCCTTTACGCTCACCCTCAGCAGTGGCGTGAGCCTCTTCTCGTCCATCGCCGTCGAGACCTCCACGCTCACGACACCGGAGCGGGGGGTGAACTTGACGGCGTTGGAGACGAGGCTTGCAAGCATCTGCCTGAACATGGCCCTGTCGGCCCAGATGGTCTTCACGTCCGGGGCGATAGCCTTGCGGATCGTCACTTCCTTCTCCGCCGCAGGGGCGGAGAACTCGGCCACCACCTCGTCGACGACCTCCCTTACGTCGATCTCGGCGACGGGGTGGGAGTCCACCTCCACCGTGGAGCGGGTGAACTCGAGGAGGTCGTTTATGAGGTTGAGCAGCTTGGAGGCGCTCTTTCGGATCTGCGCCAGGTGCTTTTTGTTCTTCTCCGAGAGGGTGTCGGCTATGTCCATCTCCAGGAGCTCGGAAAAGCCCATTATGTGGGTAAGCGGCGTCCTGAGCTCATGGCTTATGTTGGCGAGGAAGGCCTTCTTGGAGCGGCTCGCCTTGAGAAGCTCCTCGTTCATGGTGTCTATGAGGGTGACGAGGGAGACCATCCTCGCCTCGCGCTCCCTTATGGCCTCGGCCATGGCGTTGAGTCCCTCGGCCAGGTCCTGCAGCTCGTCACCCGTCTCCACCCTGACGGTCGTCGAGTAATCGCCCTTCGATATGCCCTCGGAGAACCTCGATAGCGTGCGCAGCGGCGCCGTTATCATCCGCCTCAGACTGAAGTAGAGGGCGGCTATGGAGAGCAGGCCGATGACGGGAAATACGAGGTAGAGGAAGAGCCGGACCCTCGACTCCAGCGCCGACGTATCGCTGCTCATCTCGATATACTCGTTCTCGGCGAGCATGTGGAAGACCTCGGCGTCGCTTATGACCTTGTCGGCGAACCTCGACGTCTCCTCCATGAGCCTTGCGGCGTCCCTGTCGCCCACGGGGTCGTCGATGTACATGAGATCGAGCGTCATGTCGCTGAGGCTGAGTATGCCCTGGCGCACCCTCGTGGCCGCCCTGTTCCACTCCACGTCGCCGCCGAAGCTGTCCAGCTCGGCGAGAAGGGCGGAGAGCTCGGTGACTATACGGTCGAACTCGTCCCTCTTCTCGATGGAGCCCGTTATGAGGTAGTCGCTGCTCGCCTGCCGCAGCCTGGAGAGCTGGAGCTGGAGGGCGCTGGTTATCTCCACCTTCTTCGACACGGCCCCCATCCTGTTGAAGGCCGTCAGCAGGCTCTGGATCATCATGTAGTTCCAGAAGAGGAAGAGCAGGGCCAGCAGCACTCCCACGACGAAGGAGCCGACTATCTTGGTGTTGATGCTTATCCTCACGGCTCCACCACCATGATACCGTCGACTCCTTCGACCTCGGAAGACCATGAGGAGGGGATGTAGGCCACCGCGCCCCTGTCGCGGCGGACGATATCGAGGATGTCGTCCACGGTGCCCACGGTCCTGGGCAATGACTTGCCCTGCTGGAAGACGAGCTTTATCCAGTGGAGCTTGTAGGCCTTCGCCTCCATGCCCACTATCTCGCGGAGGAAGGCGTCCTTGACGGCTCCCTCGGTGAGGTTTATGGGAGTAAGGCGCGTGCCGCCGGCAAAGAGCCGCTCGCCCAGGTATATCTCCCTGAGGGTCTCCCTGTCGAGATCGCCTATGGGATTCCGGGAATTGGCGATTACGATGTAATCGGCGCCGAAGGCGCAGGTCTCGAAGAGGAGGAGGAAGAGCGCTATGAAAAGGGATCTCCTCACGGCTCCCTCCTCAGAAATGGAAGGCCCACTGCGTCTCCACGACGTTGTAGGAGCGGTAGCCCGCCATCTCGTCGCGGCGGAACTGGAGCTTCAGGACCGCCCGCAGCGGGGAGAAGTCGTATTTGACGCCGGCGATGTACTGTGTTCTGCTCTTCCCGCCGGCAAGGCTCGAGAAGTAGGGATCGGAAGGGTCGGAGTCCAGGGTCTCGTACCTCCCATAGGGAGTGAAGGCGTTGAGCCTGTAGGCCGCCTGGAAGTAGTAGGCGTCGGCCCGGTGGTGGGCGTTGGAGATGATGAAGTACTCGGCGTGGAGCTCGAGACCATGCCGCAGGTAGTGCGTGAAGGCGTTGAGCACACGCACGTCCGCACACCTCCGCGTCAGCGTATCCAACGAGTACCTTGTGGCCGACACGCCGAGGGTCAGGCCGGCCACGGCGTCGGGCCTTATGCTGAGGCGGCCGGCCAGCTGCTTCGCGTCGTCGTTGTCGGCCGTGTTGTTCGGCGAGAGTTCGCCGGTGGCCGTGTTCAGCGCGGGGCCGTTGCCGACCTCGAACTCGTAGCGGATCCTGGAGTCCGCGGCCGAGACGGCGCCCGCCGCCTCGACTCCCACGATGTGTACGGGCATGACGCCGTTGTCGTGTTCGAACTGCAGGAAGAAGGGCCTCTCCACCGTGACGAAGAGATATCGCGAGTGGTGGTACTCCTTGTTCCAGTACCCCAGCGCCGTGTGGAAGCGCCCCGCCCTCAGCGCAAGGCGGTCGTCGAAGGTGTAGCCCACCCACAGGCGCTCGAGCTCCACCCCGGCGTAGTCGTTGTCTATCTCTATCTCCATCTCGAAGAGGAAGTTGAGCCTGCCGCCGTAACTGGCCGTCGAGTAGAGGGCGAGGTCGCCGACGGTGAAACCGTGGTTGGCGTTCTCCCTGCCGGCCGTCGAGTAGATGACGTCGCCGAAGGCACCGAGGTTGTAGCCGAACTTCGGCCTGATCTCCTCCATGTCTTTTCTCGCCATGGTCTCGGCCCTGTACCTGCCGATCATCTCGTCGAGTTTCTTCTCCACGGCGTCGAGGCGGCGGTCCACCTCGTCCCCCTCCGCCGAGACCCCGAGCGGGAAGAGGAGGACGAGGAAAAAGAAGGCGCCTGCCGCGAGCGCGGAAACCTGCAGGCCGAAGGGCGCGCCCCCTGACTCGGCGGTTACAGACATAAACACTCCCTCAGGGCGACCGTTGCCCGGATGCGGCGGCAGCGGCCAGCCCTCGTGCAAGCATGTCGTTTTCGGCCGGGAGCCTTACCGCCACCCTCAGGAAGCGGTCGTCGAGGCCCCGGAACCCCCTCATGTCCCTTACCAGCATCATGCGCTCGAAGAGCAGCTTCCTTACGTGCCGGCCCGTAATCCCCGGCGGGCGCAGCTTGAGGAGGAAGTAGTTGGCCGCCGATGGGAAGACCTCGCAGACCCCGGTGGCCTCGATGCGGCGTCTCATGCGCGGGGCCTCGTCGCGCAGCCAGCGACGGATGCGCCCGGCATGGGCCGCGTCGTCGATGGCGGCCACGGCGGCGGCAGCGGCGGCCACGTTCACCGACCACGGCGGCGCAAGGCGCTCGAAGCGCTCTATCACGGCGCGGCAGGCCACGACGGCCCCCACCCTCAGGCCGGCGAGGGCGAAAAACTTGGTCATCGAGCGCAGCACCACGAGGTTTTCCATGCCCACGGCGTCGCCTTTGACCGACAGCGACTCGTCGAAGTCGGCGAAGGCCTCGTCGACGACGAGCACGGCTCCCCGCCGCAGGCAGCGCCGCGCCGTCTCGACGACGAACTCCCTCTCCATGGCCGCGCCCGTGGGGTTTGCCGGATTGGCGAGCCAGACGAGGTCGTAGCCTCCGCCGTCGACGGCCGCGAAGAGCTCGTCGCCGTCGGGGAGAAAGCGGTCCTCCTCCCTTGCCGCAAGCCCCTCGACCCTGCAGCCGTACGCCTCGAGGGCCGCCCTGTACTCGCTGAAGCAGGGGTCCACCACGAGGGCCGAGGCCGGCGCGAATACGGCGGGGACGAGGTATATGAACTCGGTCGAGCCGTTTCCGGGCAGCACCTCGCCTTCTTCGACGCCGTAGAGGCGGGCCAGGGCCCCCCTGAGCTCCCTCATGGACCTGTCGGGGTAGGCCCCCGCAAGACGCAGGGCCCGCCGGGCGGCCTCGAGCGCGGCATCGCCGGGACCGAAGGGGGTGATGCTGGCGCTGAAGTCGGTTATCTCCCCCGGCCCGACCCCCAGGGCCCGGGCGGCTCCCCAGATGTCGCCGCCGTGTTCCTCGCTCATCGGACTGAGTGCCCGTCCTTTCTCGACCGCGGTGAAAGGGTCACCGCCGCATCTTCCGCGGCTGCGCGGCGAAAAGACCTCTTGTCTCTGTGGTGAAGTATCGATGAAGTCGACGGCTGTCCGGCGCAAGCAGGTAAGGACGGGTAACGGACCCGTCCGGGACGGCCGCGGAAACGAAACCGCTCCCGTGACCGGAAAGACGATAGACGGTCGTGCGCAGCGGGTCCGCAAGGGCATCCAGGAGCGCGGCGACCCATTCCGTCACCGCCGCCCGTCGAAGAGACCGGCAAGCCGTACAAACATAACAAGTCGAACTGCGGCAGTCAAGCCCATTTTCGGGCGCTCAGGTGAGCACGACCCTTGCATCGACGGCGAGAACGCCCCTTTCGTAGGCGATGAGGGGGTTTATCTCCATCTCTCTTAGGCCCCCGAGCTGCGAGATCAGGCGGGAGACGGCGGCGACCGATGCGGCCAGGGCATGGAGGTCGCGCGGCGGCAGGCCGCGATAGCCGGCAAGCAGGGCGTAACCCCTGAGCTCGGCCACCATGGCAAGTGCCTCGTCCTCATCGACGGGAGCGAGCCTGAACGTCACGTCCTTGAAGAGCTCCACGGCCACGCCTCCCGTGCCGACCATGACGGCCGGACCGAACTGCCCGTCCACAAAGGCCCCGACGATGAGCTCCACGCCGCCCGATGGGGCCGTCTCTTCCACGAGCAGCCCCTCGATGCGGGCCCCGGGCGCCGTCCCGGCAAGGCGCGAGGCGATCTCGGCCCAGGCCCTCTCAAGCCCCTCGGGACCGTCTATCCCCAGGCGCAAGGCCCCGACGTCGCTCTTGTGGACTATATCGGTCGAGACGGCCTTGAGCACAAGGGGAGGCGTGAGGGCGCGGGCCGCTTCGGCGAGGACGCCGGCGTCCTCCACGACCACCGAGCGGGGCACGGCTATGTCCAGGGCCCCCACGATCTCCTTGGCCTCGGGCTCTGTAAGGACCCGGCGCCCGACGGCGCGGGCGGCCCCGACGATCCGGCGGGCGTGAGAGACGGCGCGTTCGGGAAGGGCCGCGGCGGCTTTCGCAGACGACGCGGCCGCGGCCCCCGCAGAGGGCACCCCGCAGAGCACGGCCGCGGCCCTGGCGGCGGCCTCGGGCGTGGGGAAGACCGGTATGCCCCGGCTCTCGAAGCGCCTGTTCATGCGTCTCGTGTACTCCCCGCCCGGCGAGCACACGAGTACGGGCTTTCCGGAGCGGCCGGCCGCCTCCGCCACCAGGTCGGCCAGCCCGGCCCCGAGCCGGGGAGGCCCCCAGAGAGCGGCAACGACGGCCACGTCGTAGAAGTCGCCGTCGAGCACGGCCTCTACGGCGTCGGCGAACCAGCGGTCGGTCACGCTGCCCGTGAGGTCCATGGGGTTGGAGACGGCGAAGTAGGAAGGAAAGCGCTCCTCGAGCCGCCTCTTCACCTCGCCTGGCAGCTCGGCCACGTCGAGCCCGAGGGCGCTGAGCGCGTCGGCCGTGTTGACGCCCATGCCGCCGCCGTCGGTTATGACGGCGCAGCGCCTGCCCCGGGCGGGAGAGAAGAAACTAAGGGCCTTGCAGCCGTCCATGAGCTCCTCGAAGCCGCCGAGCTCGATGACGCCCGCCTCCCTGAAGGCGGCCCTGTACAGCTCGTAGCGGCCGGCCACGGCCCCTGTGTGCGAGAGGGCCGCCTTCACTCCGGCCCCCTCCCTGCCGACCTTGACGGCCATGACCGGCTTGCGGGCGGCGCACCGGGCGGCGGCCTCGACAAAACGCCTCCCGTCGTCAACGCCCTCGATGTAGAGGGCGACGACCGAGGTGGCCTCGTCGTCTGCGAGGAAGTCGAGACAGTCGGCCTCGCCCACGTCGCTCTTGTTGCCGTAGCTTACGACCCTGGCCACTCCCAGCCCCTCGTAGGCCAGGAGGTCCATGGCCGTGACGGCGAAGGAGCCGCTCTGGGAGAGGATGGAGAGCGGGCCGCGCCCCGGACGGGCGGACCGCTCCCGGGGGATGAAGAAGGTGTCTACACCCGAGAGGGTGTCGTAGATGCCCAGGCAGTTGGGACCGACGAGCCTGACGCCGTCGCGCCGGGCGATCTCCACGAGACGCGCCTCGAGCTCCCTGCCCTCGCGGCCCGCCTCGCCGAAGCCTCCGCTTACGACCACGGCGGCGCGCACGCAGCCGCGGGCCTCGTCCAGGGCCCGGACGGCCGCCGCCGCCGGGACGGCGAGCACCGCAAGGTCCACGCTCACGCCTATGGCCGCGAGCGAGGGATAACACCTCCTGCCGGCAACACTCTCGTGGGCGGGGTTCACGGCATAGAGCTCTCCGCCGAAGCCCCCCATGTTGGCCATGACGACCTGCGAGAGCTTTCCCGCCCTGTCGGTGGCCCCCACAACGGCGACGGAGCGCGGAGCGAAGATGGGAAGAAGCGACTCACGCCCATCCATATCTCTAACGTCCGTCGAGCCAGAAGAGGGCCTTGGGCACGGCCTGGAGCCGCGCTACCCCGCCGTATCCTGTCTCTGGGCGCCGGCCCGCGACCTCGAAGCGCGAAAGCCCGCGCAGCGCCTTCGACGCCCTCCCGGCGGCGTCGCCCGCGGCGGCGTCGCAGCTCTCCGGCGACAGGCCCAGGAGCTCGACCTCCTTGCAAGTCCTTGCCATGGCACCACCTCCCTTGCCGGTCCCCCTCGGTCGGGGGAGACTCCCCCCCTTGCCGCGCCGGGCGGGGTTTTACGCCCTTGCCGGCCCGATCTCCCCGGCTCCGTCCCCCGAGAGGCGGCCGGAGCGCTCAGAACCCGATGTTAACCGCCGTGAGCAGCACGAGGACGAAGCCTGCGGCGAGGATCGAGAGGTTGAGGGTCGAGCTCCGGGCATGGACCTCCCTGAAGCGTTCGCGCAGCGCCTGCCGCGCCTGCTCGTCCCGCTCGGCCCGCACCTGGGCCTTTATGGCCCTCGCCTCCTCGCCCACCACAAGGCCGGTGTAGAATACGGCCCCAGTCATCGCGCAGATTACGAGCATCCTCAGAAGGGGAAAGACACCTTCCGAGACGGCGACGGCGATGATGGAGACGAGGGCGAGGCTGCCGCAGACGTAGCCTATGAGCCAGTACTTGGGGAATATGTCGCCCACCACGTCTCCCGCCGTCTCGCGCGGCAGGACCTTGAAGATGCTGGGAGCCGCCACGAAGCTGAAGAAGGCCATGGAGCCCACCCAGACGACGATGGAAGAGAGGTGAATGAATTTCATGAAGGTCAACATCTTGCTTGAAATCCTCCCGAAGCCGGCCGGGCCGCAGGCGGCCCGGCCGGGAATGAAGAAGGTGCGGCGGATGAACCGGGGATCGGGAACTCTTCGCCGCGGCCCTTGCGGCCCTCGGCTCGCGACGACCCCTTTCGAGTCTTCGGCGCCCCGCTAAAAGAGGATACTGCGCACTATGAGCGAAGCCAGCGCCATGACCAGCGCCGTGACGTACATGATCTTGACGCTCGAGGCGACGGCCTCGTCGTCGACGGCCCTTGCGCCGTCGCCGATAAAGGGCTTCTCCACGGTTTCGCCCCCATAGGAGGAAGGTCCCCCCAGCCGCACGCCGAGCGCCCCGGCTACCGCCGCCTGGGGATAGCCGGCGTTCGGACTCGGCGAGTCGAGGGCGTCGCGCCGCACCGTCTCGGCCGCCTTCCGCCAGTCGCCTCCGAGCACGAGCGAGGAGAAGACCATGAGCCATGCCGTTATGCGGGCGGGTATGAAGTTGGCCCAGTCGTCGAGTATGGCGGCGGCGCGGCCGAAGTTGACGTACCTGGCGTTCCTGTAGCCCACCATGGAGTCGAGGGTGCTCACGGCCTTGTATACGAGGGCGAGCACCGGACCGCCCAGGGCGAGGTAGAAGAGCGGGGCCACGACACCGTCGGACGTGTTCTCCGAGACCGTCTCCACGACGGCCTTCCTGATCTCCTCGGCCGAGAGCCCTTCGGTGTCGCGGCCCACGATCCCGGCGAGACGAAGCCTCGCCTCCTCTATACCCTCCTTTTCGAGGGCGTCGATCACGGCCGTGGCCTCCTCGTCGAGCGACCTGATGGAGATGGCGGACCAGCCCATGTATACGGCGACGAGGAAGTAGGCGAAGGGATGGACGCGCCAGGCGATATAGAGGGCCAGCGCCGAGACGACGAAGACGACGCCGACCGTGGCTATGACGAGGAACTGACCCGCCTTGCGCTCGGCCACGGGGTCCATGTGGGGCTTCAGCAACTGCTCTTCGAGAAAGGTGACGAGCCCGCCCATGCAGCGCACGGGATGGGGAAGCTTCCTCGGGTCTCCCACGGCGAGGTCAAGGAGTATGGCGGAGACGAATATGACCGGAAAGTAACTCATCGTACCTCCATAAGCATAAGTGGCGACGGGCTCCGGCGCTGCCGGCCGCCTCGTCGGTTTTCTCGGGGCCGGACTGATATTTTATGCACAGCCGCACGATCTTTCAAGTATTTCCGTAACCGCCACGGCCGGCGCGGGAATGGCCGGGCGGCCTCGACGGGGCGGAATCTGCGGCGAGACCCATTATCTCCAGTATCTTATCGACATCGATGGCCGACTCGACGAGACGGGAGAGCCGCTCCACGGCGGCGGCGCGCTCCCTGCCCCACCGCCCGCCGGAGCGTAGCGGCGCAAGCCCCTTTCTCCTTCTGAGCTCGTTTACGAGGGCCCGCCTGAAGCCGTCGCCGTCGAAGAGACCGTGTATGTAGGTGCCCCACACCGAGCCGTCGCCGGAGACAAAGCCCTCTTCCCTGCCGCCGACCACGGCGAAGGGCCTGCATCCCATAACCGTCGTCTCGCCCATGTGTATCTCGTAGCCTGCGACCTCGTAGCGGCCGGCGCCGGGCCACACCCCACTCATATCGACCTCGCCGCTGGCATGGACGGTCTTCTTGACCTCGAGCATGCGCGTGCGGCCCTCCACGAGGCCGAGCCCCTCGCAGCGGCCGCCCGACTCCACGCCCGAGGGGTCCTCGACCGAGCGCCCCAGCATCTGCAGGCCGCCGCAGACGCCGGCCACCATGCCCCCCCGTCTTGCGTGCTCCCTTATCGCCCCGCAGAGTCCGCGGCCTCGGAGCCAGACGAGGTCCTCTATCGTGTTCTTGCTGCCCGGCAGCACGACGAGATCGGCCCCGGCGAGCGCGGCGGCGTCGTCCACGTAGCGAAGCTCCACGTCGTCTTCCACCGTGAAGGGGTCGAAGTCCGTGAAGTTCGATATGCGCGGAAGCCTCACCACGGCCACGACCACGGTTCCCCCGGCGGCCCCGGCCGTAGCGCCGCGCCCCTGCGCAAAAGGCCCCTCCACGGCCACGCCGTCCTCGTCGGGCAGTCCCCTGCGGTCGAACCAGGGCACCACGCCGAGAACGGGCACGCCCGTCCTCTCCTCGACAAACCCTACGGCGCCCTCGAGAAGCGATGCGTCGCCCCTGAACTTGTTTATCACAAGGCCCTTCACGCGCCGGCGCTCGGCGGGCTCCAGCAGCTCAAGCGTCCCCACAAAGGCGGCGAAGACCCCGCCCCTGTCGATGTCTCCCACCAGCACCACGGGGCTGTCGGCCATGGCGGCCATGCCCATATTGGCTATGTCGCCGTCGCGCAGGTTTATCTCCGCCGGACTGCCGGCGCCCTCGATGACGACCGCGTCGTAACGGCCGGCGAGCCTTTCGTAGCTTTCCAGGACGTAACGGGCCGCCTCGCGCCTGAAGCCCTGGTAGTCGCGGGCGCTCATGACCGAGTGGACCCTGCCGTGTATTATCACCTGCGAGCGCGACTCGCCCGAGGGCTTGAGGAGCACGGGGTTCATGTCCACGGTGGGGGCTATGCCCGCGGCCTCGGCCTGAAAGGCCTGGGCCCGCCCTATCTCCCCGCCGTCGGCCGTGACGAAGGAGTTGAGCGCCATATTCTGCGCCTTGAAGGGCGCAACGCTCAGGCCCCGCTCCCTCAGTATCCTGCACAGCGCCGCCGTGAGCAGGCTCTTTCCCACATGGGAGGCCGTACCCTGCACCATGAGCGGCCGCGCCCGTCTCTTTGCTTTACTCATTGAAATATGTTAAACTTGAGGGACGTTCGAAACCATCCCGGTTACAGTTGTTCAAGTTTTTGGCGGATACGGTCGATAAGAAAGTACAGGGCGGTACCGGCCTGTGAGTTCCTCGGGCCGGACCCTCTGTCACCGGACAGCGAGACCGGGTGAACGGAAATGATGAAGGCAACCGGAAAGATAACACTCATGGCGCTCGTAGCCGTGGCCCTGTCGGCCGCCGCGGCCCGGCCGGCCGACATAAAGGAGCTCAGGGCGCGGGTGGTGGAAGTGGCCTCGAAGATAGAGGAGGCGACGTCGCGGCGGATCAACATCGTCGTCATGCCCGAGTTCAAGGCCGACGCCTGCGTCTTCCCCGACGGCACCGTAGTCATAACGTCGGGCCTCATCGAGGCCGCCGACAGCGACGACGAACTCGCCTTCGTCATCGGTCACGAGCTGGCCCACGTCATCGGCCGGGACTTCGGCCAGGCCGCCCTCCCCGCCATAATAAGGCCCGACAAACTCACCAGAAAGCTCGCCCGCGAGATAGCGGCCGACATGGGCGGCATGTACGTGGCCGAGAAGGCCGGTTACAACCCCTACGCGGCCATAAGGATACTCACCCGCATCGCTCCTGACTTCGATACCTTCTTCGAGCACAGGATCGACGTCATGACGCTCTACATAAAGCACGTCGCTTCCCCGGCGGCGCCCCTGCCCGAACCTTAGGGGTCCTCGCGGCGCTCCCCACCTCCCCCCGCCCGCCGGCCGGGAGAAGATAGATTACACCAACGAGGCCGCAGGGGGCAAGATTTTTACGCACCCCCTCCGAAGCCCCATTAATTACCCTGGGGGAAACTTTCTGTAGAAAGTTTCCCCCAGACCCCCTCCAAAGACTTTCAATGCGAGTTGATTTCCTATCGCCCCATCGCCCTCCATGAAAAGGGATTTGTTCTTTGTGGGGAGCTGCGCCGTATGTTACCATATCCGGTCATGGAGAAGAGTATCGTGCTCGCCTCGGCTTCGCCGAGGCGAAGGGAGCTGGTGAAGGGTCTCGGTCTCGACTTCACCGTCGAGGCGCCCGATGTGGACGAACGGCCCCTTGCCGGAGAGGAGCCCGAGGCCCACGCCCTGCGCCTTGCCTCGCTGAAGGCGCGGACCGTGGCGGGGCGGCTCCGTGAGAGAGGCGTCGGCGAGGCCCTCGTCGTCGCCGCCGACACCGTCGTGGCCATCGACGGCCGCATCCTCGGGAAACCGGCGGACGGTAGCGATGCGGCGGCCATGCTCAGGAGACTCTCGGGCCGCACGCACCGCGTGGTGACGGCCCTGTGCGTGACGGACGCCCTCTCCGGGCGGAGCATACGGAGGGCCGTGACGAGCCGCGTGACCATGAGGCCCCTAAGCGAGGCCGTGATAGAGGAGTACCTGGCGAGCGGCGAATCGATGGACAAGGCCGGGGCATACGCCGTACAGGGCCTCGGCGCAAGGCTCGTCGAGCGGGTCGAGGGCTCGTACACCAACGTCGTGGGCCTGCCGGTAGACGAGCTCATCGAGACGCTTGCGTCGCTGGGCCTCTCCGTCTCCCCGCCGCGGCGGAGGCGCCGATGAACGCGGAGAAGCTCAGAGCGCGGCTCGACCCCCTGTACCGAAGCTTCGACCTCTCGCGCATCTCGCCGGACCCGCTCGAGTTCGTCCACATCTTCGACGACCCCGGCGACAGGGAGGTGGCGGGCCTCATAGCCTCGTCGCTCGCCTACGGGAGGGTCGAGGGCATAAAGCGCAGCATAAGGCGCGTGCTCGACGCCGTTGAATGGAGGCCCTGGGCCGCCGCCGTCAGCTTCGACGCCAGACGCGACGCACAGCGCTTCGAAGGCTTCAGGCACCGTTTCAACGACGGCACCGACATAGCCTGCCTCTTCCGCTACGCCAGGCTCATGATCGAGCGATCTGGCTCCATCGGCGGCTTCTTCCTCGAGGGCTACGACCCCTCGGCGCCCAACATAAAGGACGCGCTCGCCTCGTTCTCGCGGCGAGTCCTCGCCCTGGACAGGGACGGTCTCTACGGCGACGGCGAGCTCCCGCCGCGGGCAACGGTGCGCTTCTTCTTCCCCTCGCCCCTCGACTCAAGCCCCTGCAAGCGCCTCAACCTCTATCTTCGCTGGATGGTCCGCCGGGGCGACTCAATCGACGCCGGCCTCTGGCGCGATGTCTCGCCTTCCAAGCTCGTAGTCCCCCTCGACACCCACATGGCCCGCATCTGCCGCAACATAGGGCTCACCTCCCGCAAAAGCCGCGACTGGCGAATGGCCGAGGAGATAACCGACTCGCTCAGGGCGCTCGACCCCGAGGACCCGGTCAAGTACGACTTCTCGATCTGCCGTCTCGGCATCCTCGACCGTTGCCCCACCCGGCGAAGCCCGGACAAGTGCGAACGCTGCCCCATAAAAGACCTCTGCGTCCTCTGACCGGCCGCAGGCAGGGGTGCCTCCTTTACTTAAGGAAACTCTGATTAATTACCCTGAGGGAACCTTTTTGTAAAAAGGTTCCCTCAGACTCCCTCCAAAAACTTTTAACGCGAGTTGGTTTCCCCCTGTTTTGCCAGGCAAAACAGGGGGAAACCAACTCGTATTGAAAGTCTTTGAAGGGGGTCTGGGGGAAACTTTCTACA
>DRME01000014.1 GCA_011375175.1 Deltaproteobacteria bacterium
CTCAGACTCCCTCCAAAAACTTTTGACGCGAGTTGGTTTCCCCCTGTTTTGCCTGGCAAAACAGGGGGAAACCAACTCGTATTGAAAGTCTTTGAAGGGGGTCTGGGGGAAACTTTCTTCAGAAAGTTTCCCCCAGTGTAATAAATCGGACCTTCCTTAAATCAAGGGGCGTTGAAGTTGTTCATGGCCGTGTCGATCCCTTTTGAAACGATGGCCTCCACGCAGTGCGCGGCCTTTTCGAGCATGGTATCGAGGATATCGTGTTCGTCGTCGTCGAAGGGGCTGAGCACGTACTCGCTAACCGCCGCGTCCCGCGGTCTTCCTATGCCGAGACGCACTCTGGGGAAAGCGTCCGTGCCGAGAGAGTCGATGATCGAAGCGACGCCGCGGTGTCCCCCGCTCCCTCCGCCGCGCCTTATCCGTATCCTTCCCGGCGGCAGGTCGCAGTCGTCGAAGCAGACGATCAGGCGCTCCGGCTCCACGCCCCAGGCCGCCATGACGGCGGCCACGGCCGTCCCGCTGCGGTTCATGTAGGTAAGGGGCTTGCAGAGCAGCACATCGGTCCCTGCGAGCTCGGTCTCCGCCAGGAGGGCTCCCCCTCTCTCGGCGAAGGAGGCGCCGCAGAGCCCGGCGAGCCTGTCGACGAGCATGAACCCCACGTTGTGCCGCGTGGCTTCGTAGCGGGGGCCGGGATTGCCGAGCCCGGCGACGATGAACAGCCCCTTTCTTTCGCCGTTCCGCCGCTGCAAAACGCCGAGCCGTCCAGGCGCCGCGGCGCCTTACTCGCCCCCCTCTTTCTCCTCGAAGCTCTCGGCTATCTCGCTTTCGGCCTCCTCGGCGCTCACCGTCTCGACCTCCTTTACGGGAGGAACGACGGAGACGACCACGTGGGAGGGATCGTCGACGGCCCGCACGCCTTCGGGGAGATTGAGGTCGCCTATGTGCAGGGACTCGCCCACGCCGAGGGCCGTCACGTCCACGTCGACGGCCTCGGGGATGAGGCCCGGCAGGCACTCGATGGTGACGGTGCGCAGGTCCATGTGCTCGATGCCGCCCTCGCGGGCGCCGGCGGACCTGCCGACGATCCGTACCGGCACCTCGACGGTGACGGCCTCGTCCATGCGCACCTCGTAGAGGTCGATGTGCTCTATGACGTCGCGCACGGGATGTACCTGGAGGTCCTTGATCATGACCTTCCTGTCGCCCGCCTCGCCCCTGAGGTTTATGAGGGCGCTCTCCCAGCTCGTCGCGCCGAGCGTGCGCGCGAGGTCCTTGCTGTCGAGCTTGAGGTTGACGGCCGCCCCTGCGGCGCCGTAGAGGACGGCCGGCACGTAGCCCGCCTTGCGAAGCCTGCGGGAGGGACCCTTGCCGGTCTCGCTCCTCGTCCAGGCCGTAATCTCCAGCTCTTCCATTCTCTTCGCGTTCCTCCTGTGAATTTTTCGTCGCTTCGTCGCACCGGGAGGGCTTCCGCCCGATGCGACCCTATCCCGGACCCTCTCCCTGCCGCCGCCGGCCGGCTTCAGACGAAGAGCGAGCTCACCGACTCACCGTAGTGTATCCTGTGTATGGCCTTGCCGAGGATGCTCCCCACGGAGAGGACCTTGATCTTGTCCCCGGCCTGGGCCTGGGCGCCCGGCCTCAGGGGTATGGTGTTGGTCGTCACCAGCTCCTCCACCGGCGAGGCCGAGAGCCTCTCAAGCGCCGGCCCCGAGAGGACGGGGTGTGTGCAGCAGGCGTATATCCTCCTTGCGCCGTGCTCCTTCAGGGCCGTGGCCGCCTGGGTGATGGTGCCGGCCGTGTCTATCATGTCGTCGAGGAGTATGGCCACCTTGCCGTCGACCTCGCCGATGATGTGCATCACCTCCGAGACGTTGGGCGCCGGACGGCGCTTGTCGATTATGGCAAGCCCCGCCTTGAGCCGCTTGGCGAAGGCCCGGGCCCTCTCAACACCCCCGGCGTCGGGCGAGACGATGACGATGTCGTTGTGGTTGAAGTTCTCCCGCACGTACTCGAGGAGCACGGGGGTGGCGTAGAGGTTGTCG
Source organism: Deltaproteobacteria bacterium (assembly GCA_011375175.1). Lineage (NCBI taxonomy): Bacteria > Pseudomonadati > Myxococcota > Myxococcia > Deltaproteobacteria bacterium. The sequence continues at coordinate 2,043 of DRME01000014.1, forward strand.
ACGGGCACGTTGAAAAAGCCCTGAATCTGGCCTGCGTGGAGGTCCACGCAGAGCACGCGCGTGGCGCCGGCCACCTCGATGAGGTCGGCGACGAGCTTGGCCGAGATGGGCGTGCGGGGCGCCACCTTCCTGTCCTGCCTCGCATAGCCGTAATAGGGGACGACGGCGGTGAGAGACGAGGCGGAGGCGCGCTTGAAGGCGTCGAGCATGATGAGCAGCTCCATGAGGTGGTCGTTGCAGGGCGTGCAGGTGGACTGGACGACGAAGATGTCCATGCCGCGCACGCTCTCGCGGATGTCGACGCAGATCTCGCCGTCGCTGAAGCTCTTGACCTCGGCCTTGCCGAGCTCTATGCCGAGCGTGCGGCAGATCTCCAGCGCCAGCGGCCGGTTGGAGTTGCCGGAAAAGACCTTGATCCTGCCCTCAATCATCGCGCGCAACCCTTGATTGATCAGATAATTATCAAGGAAGCTCTGATTAATTACCCTGGGGGAAACTTTCTGTAGAAGGGCCACAGGCCCACGGTTCCCTCAGTGCAATAAATCAGAGTTTCCTTAGTTTGATTGCCCCGGGCCAGTAGCCCCCGGCCGCTGGCTGGGGCGGGAGGATTCGAACCTCCGAATGCGGGGATCAAAACCCCGTGCCTTGCCGCTTGGCGACGCCCCAGCAAGGCTCTGTGCACCAGGCCCGCCGTAAGAGACATACCTTATAATCTTCCTCTTTTCTTGTCAAGTTTTTTCGTCGGCGCAGGGGCTTGACGGCGGAGACGGAAAATCGTCAAAAATAAAATGCCTTGACTCCCGGAAAAGACGGATGTTAAAGTTAGGAGTAATTCTGATTGCCCCGGGGGGGCCGAGTGAGGGCCTGCGTGTCTCCCGAGGTCAATACAGTCAGAAACCGGGATACTTTCCGAATTACAGAGGACCCGCTTGTCCGGATTTCGGCCTGTCAGCGCACCTCCCCGCGTCGCAAGGGAGGCTGCCGGAGCCGGCCGCAAAAGAAGGGCGGGCGGGGAAACGCAAAAAACAAGGAAACCCTGTCGGCCACACCGGAGGGAGACTTTCTGGAGAAGGGTCACGGTCTCACATCAAGGTCCAGCAATTCCTCACTAAAGACTCCTGCGCCCGCCAACGGGGCCGCCCGAACCTTCGCAATGACGGAAACGGCTCAAGGAGCGGGGGATGGAAGATCTTCAGGTAAGGAGAGCGAGGGCTGCGTGGGTCCATGTCCCCTTTTCAAAAAGTCGTCCCGGGGAGAAAAAGACGGACGGGATTTCCCCAGGGAGGAATCATGTCGAAAATAATCAAGGGGCTGACAATCTTCGCCTTCCTCGGTCTTCTCGGCGCAGCGCCGGCCCTGTGCGGCGAGCGGCCCACCCCCCAGGACCTCGCAAAGGCGGACGAGCACAAACAGCTTGCATTCCGGTACGAAGACAAGGGCGATCTCCAGAACGCGCTGCGCGAATACATGACCGCCCTCGAGTACAACCCCTACGACGCCGACCTGCTCTTCGACCTCGGCGTGGCGTGCCTGCGCATGCAGTTCCACGACGACGCGGCGGCGGCCTTCGAGCGGGTGGTGAAACTCAACAAGGACGACACCGAGGCATACAACCTCCTGGGCCTCGCCTACCGGGGCGCCGGGAGAAAGGCCGACGCCGAAAAGGCGTGGAAGAAGTCGCTGGACATAGACCCCAACCAGGTAGCGCCCAAGAAATTCCTCGACGAACTGAAGACTCAGCCTTAACAAGGGCAGCCCTGATTGATTGCACTGAGGGAACCTTTTTGTAGAAGGGTCACAGACCCACGGTTCCCTCAGACTCCCTCCAAAAACTTTTGACGCGAGTTGGTTTCCCCCTGTTTTGCCAAGCAAAACAGGGGGAAACCAACTCGGATTGAAAGTCTTTGACGGTTTCCGGTCCGGATGCGGCCGCGGCGCTTCTTCCAGAGCCCAACCTCCGCTGGAGTTAGCCCTATGCTCGACTTCATCAAGCCCGAAAAGCTCAACTGGCGCCATTACTTCGGGGGCGCCGCCCTCCTCTTCATCATAGTCCAGCTCCTCACGGGCCTCTTTCTGACGCTCTTCTACGACCCCACGCTGAAAAACGCCTACAAGAGCGTACAGTACATAACCAACGAGCTCACCGGCGGCAGCCTCATGCGCAACCTCCACCGCTGGGTGGCCTTCTCGCTCTTCCTGGCCGTGGCCGTACACACGGTGCGCTCCACGCTGCGCCTCGACTTCCTCAACAGCTCCAAGCGCGTGGCATGGATGACGGGCGTGCTCCTGCTCTGGCCGCTTCTGCTCCTGGTCTACTCGGGCCTCATACTCCCATGGGAGTGGAAGGGCTACTGGTTCATGGAGATGGTCCCCAACTACGCCGCCGAGGTGCCGCTGGTGGGGGCGGCGCTCAAGGACTTCTTCCTCGACACCTTCACGCTGCCGCGCTACCTGGTCATACACATCCTCTTCCTGCCGATAGTCTGCCTCGTCCTCTTCGACTATCACCTGCTGGCGAGACTGCGCAGGCGCGGCATATTCAGGTACCTGGCGAGACACACCATCATAACGCTCCCCTTTCTCGCAGCCGTCGTGGTGCTGGCGCTCTACGTAACCATACCGAGCGAAGACCCCGACATAATCCCCCTTCCCCTGGAGGGCGAGTACATACCGACACCGGAGTGGTATTTCACGCTCATCCTCCTGCCCTTCCTCTACCTGAAGGGCCGCTGGGTCTTCGTCCTCTCGATCCTCATCCCCTTTGTCGTGTACGTGGCGGCGGCGTTCCTGCCCTACTTCCTCCGTCCCCGCACAAGCGCCGAGGAGGAAGAGGCGGGGGGCGGAGCAACCCTCCTCTCAAGGCTCTGGAACGAGGGGTGGACGCGCTACGTCGTGCGATTCACGGCGGTCACCGTCATAACGGCCTTCATCTACTCGCTCATATGGCTGGGCTCCTACAACTCGCCCACCTTCGGATGCAACAGCTGTCACAACCTGTACCGGGGCTTCAGGATGGGCATACCGCCCGACGACTTCAAGGACAGGAAAAAGCTCCCCAACCTCGACGACAACGAGTGGATGATGGGACACTGGTTCTATCCCACCGAGATATACTGAGATGAAAAGGCTCGTCATACCGGCGGCCGCCCTGGCCGTGGCCGCGGCGGCCGCGCTCTACCTGACGGCCGGTGATGAGACCGGCGAGGTGCTCGAAGACGCCCGCAGCTACATAGAGGCCATGCGTTCGAGGGACTTCGACCGCATCTTCAGCTACCACGGCGACTCCCAGCGCAAGTGCATGATAGTCACCGTCCGCGCAAACGGCGGCGACGTGACGGCCGAGCTCGAGGCCGTAAGAAAGCTCAAGCGCTCCAACTTCGAGACGGCCTCCTTCTCGGAGGACCTCATAGGCGAGTGGGTCGAAAAGGCGATATTCACGCCCCCCTCGAGCTACCACATCGTCGGCGTGGATATGGTGGAGGACACGGAGAACCCCTCGTCGCCGCTCCACGACATAAACGAGCGGGTAAACGCCTTCGTCACCGTAGAGGTATCCTACCCCTCGGCCGACAGGGCGCCTGTCTTCGGAGGCAGGCCGCTAAAGTCGGGCCGCTTCGTCGTGAAGATGGTCCACAGCAGCAACATAGCGAGGACACTCCGCGGCGAGGCGACCATCGACCGCTGGCTCTTCAAGTCCATAAGGGCCGTTCCGGAGTCGATGGAGTTCTTCGACTGACCTCGTCCACGGCCCCCCGGCCCGCCGCTCCCTCCGGGCTTCCTGCGGGGGCCTTCAGTGCCCGTTCCTGCCCTGCCATATGCCGGCGCCGAGAAAGATCGCGCCGCCGAGGACGAGGAGGTAGTTGAAGGGGTCGGGCTCGAGGCCCAGCTTAAGCGTCAGCATCGTATTGAGGAGGCCGAGGACGAGGAGCACGCAGCCGAAGAACTGCTTCTTCACGCCCCGCTTCGGACCCTCCTCTCCGGCAGTCCTCTTCTCTTCTTCAGCCGTCATCTTTCCTTCCGCCGCAGTGAACGCTTCCCGGAGCCGTGGTCCGCTCAAGGCCCCTCAGCGTCCGTCCTTTTGCCGTCGCCTGAGCTCGGCCATGAGCTCGGGGGTTATCTCGGCGATGCCCATGGCCCTGGCGTACCGTTCGAGGCCGCGGCGCACCATGGGGCGCAGGAAGGAGGGCACGCGCCCAAGGCGCTCCCTGGCCTCGGCCGTCCACACCGGACCGGCAGCCTTCGAATCGGCGACGGATCCGCCGCCACCGCCCCTTGCCGGCGGCCCCTCGGGCTCGTAGCCGCACCAGTCGTCCTCGCCCATCAGATCCCCGCCCGAAGCAAGAGCTCTTGCGCGGCAGCCTCCGCACACGTCGTTGAACTCGCAGTCGCCGCAGGTGCCGGTATAGCGCGGCTCGCGCAGGCTCCGCATCATGGGGTCTCTCTCCCAGATGGCGCGAAGGGACTCTTTGCCGAGCTGCGGAGAGGCGGGACCGTAAGGGATGTAGGGGCACGGCGTAACGTACCCCTCCGGCGAGATGCGCAGGTAACCGGTGCCCGCTATGCAGCCGCTCGTCTCGCCGCGCAGAAGCGCGCTCCCGGGGTTCGCCCTGCGGGCCACCCGGAGCACGTGGGGAGCGCACCTTGCGCGGACCATTATCCTGCCCGCATACTCCCGCTCGGCCTCGACTATGGCGTGGAGGACCTCTTCGTACTCGTCGGAAGAGAGGTCGGTCATGCGCTGGCCCCGGCCCGTGCAGACGAGGAAAAAGATGTTGACCGCCCTGGCGCCGAGCTCGGCGCCCAGGGCTATGACGTCGCCGATCTCGCGGCTGCTCTCGCGGGTCACGGTGAACTGGAGCTGAAAATCGAGGCCGCCGCGCCTGAGCGCCTCCACGCCCTCCAGGGTTGCGCGCCAGGACCCCTCCACGCCGCGAAGGCGGTCGTGGACGGCCGGCGACGCCGAGTCCACGCTTATGCCCACGCCCGCCACACCGCCGTCGCGGAGCATGGCCACGCTGCGGTCGTCAAGGAGCGTGCCGTTGGTGCCCACCACCACGACGAGCCCCCTGGCGGCCGCATGGGACGATATCTCGGGCAGGTCCTCCCGCAAAAGCGGCTCGCCGCCGGTGAGTATGAGCATGGCCCCGCCGGGCGTGAGATCGGCGATCTCGTCGACAAAACCGAGGGCCCGGACCGTATCCACCGGGTCGGCGCCGCCGAGCTCGTCGGCGTCGAGGTAACAGTGGCCGCAACGCAGGTTGCAGCGCCTGGTAATGTTCCACGATATGAGAAAAGGCGGATTGTCGCCCATAAGCCCCGGTGCCTTACGGATCCAGGAAACTCTGATTAATTGCACTGAGGGAACCTTTTTTGTAAAAAGGTTCCCTCAGACTCCCTCCAAAAACTTTTAACGCGAGTTGGTTTCCTCCTGTTTTGCTTTGCAAAACAGGCGGAAACCAACTCGTATTGAAAGTCTTTGAAGGGGGTCTGGGGGAAACTTTCTACAGAAATTTTCCCCCAGGGCAATAAATCAGAGCTTTCCTCGACTTGTCGAGCCCGCCGATGGACAAGGCGGGTTACATCTTCATGCGTTTACGGACGCGTTCCATGAAGGGTGCGGTGACTTTCCTGAGTCCTTCCTTGCGTGCCGTCTCTTCCACGAGGTTCTTGACCACGCCGCGCACGAAGGGCGGCACGCGGCCGAGCATATCGATGGCGTCGTCGGTCCAGAGCAGTTGTTCGACCTCTTTTTCTCCCCCGTCCCCGGCCGTGACCTCGCGGCTCGTTATGAGAAGGTGGCAGGGGAGCTCGCGCAGGCAGTTCTCCGTGTTGCCGCCGATATCGAGTCCCCCGTCGGCGTGGAAGCCCGTCTTGCCCATGACCATCATCAGCGGCCGCTCGCGCTCGGCGTAGCTTACGAGCTCGTCGAAGGCCTTGCCCGATAGGAGCACGGTCGATATCTCCGTTCCGGCGCGGGAGGCCATGCGCTCGGCCGTGTCGAGGTGGTCGCGGTAGATCTTGGCCAGCCCCTTGTCGATTATCTCCTCGTGGAGCTTTTCCTGTTCCTTGAACTTGAAGACCTTGCCGGCCTCGTCGCTGAGCACCGTGGCTATACTGTTGAAGGCCGTGTAGTGGAAGTCGGGGTCGAAGGCGCTCACGGCCTCGACGGAAGCGCCGAGACGGGGAGCGAGTTCGAGGGCGGCCGCGAGGGCGCCGAAGCTGCGCGGGCTTCCGTCGACGGCGACGGCGATCTTTGCGCGGCGGCCGCCGCCGCGGGCCCTGGCCACGAGGACGTCGGTGGAGAGCCTCCTCACGACGCGCTCGCAGACGGTGCCTATGCGGCTTCGCTCCACCTTGCCGAGCCCGAGAGCTCCGAGGACCACAAGGTCGTAGCGGCCCTCGGCGGCCTCCCTCACGATCTCGGCGTAGTTCTTGCCCTCGCGGCTAACCTCGCTCACCTCCACCCCTCGCCCCTGCGCCCGCGAGGCGAGCACCGACATGTACGAGTCCGAGATTATGCGCAGCCCCTTGTCGATGAGCGTGTCGTGCGTTTCGCGCTGGCGCTTGAGTTCCTCTTCGTTCTGGTACTTCTCGGGCAGGCCGCTCTCCATCTGGCGGAACCGTTCGTCGTGGAGCCTCGCCGCATAGACATGGCATCCCGTAACACGGGCCGCCGTCTTCTCCGCTATTGCGAGCGCCACGTCGACGCCGGCGCAGGCGTCCTCCGAGTTGTCGAGACAAACAAGGATCTTTTCGTACATGTACCCGCCCCTCCTCGAGTGTTGTCGGCGCCGGGCCGCGGGGGGCCGCGGGGGGGGCCGCGGGGCCCCGCCGGACACAAGGGTCGTTTTGGAGATTTTAACACTTGACCGCCCCTGTTGACAAGCGATTATGCGGGGGTTAATATCTCCAGGGGGTCACAGCGTCCACCGCGGGGCGACGGCGCTTTTGCGGCCGGCGGAGGAGACAAGGGCTTTTACAAAGGCGAGGGCGGCGAGGGGAGAGTGAGATGGCGGCGACGGGGCGGGTATGGAAGGCGGAGTTCAGTGGGCGGTGGCAAGAGCCGGTGGCCGCGCTTCTCGACGCATCGGGACTGGCCGGGGAGATCGGAGAGCGGCGCAGGGTGCTCATAAAGCCCAACCTCGTCGAGGCCCTCGCCCCGCCGGTGACGACACCCGCCGCCCTTGTGGAGGCCGTCGTAGCCTATGTGCGCCGCAGGCTGCCGCGCTGCGAGGTCGTGATCGGCGACGGTACGGGCTCGCTCGACTATGACACCTTCCACGCCTTCCGGGTCCTGGGCTACGAAGAGCTCGCCCGCCGCCGGAGCGTAAGACTCGTGGACCTGAACACCGAACCGCTCGAGCGGCTCGAAGACCCCGCCCTCGAGCGCTGGCCCGTCCTGTTTCTGCCCCGGATCGTCATGGAAAGCTTCCTTATCTCCGTGCCGGTGCTCAAGGCCCACACCCTCGCCGGCGTAACGCTTACGATGAAGAACATGATGGGAGCGGCCCCGCCGCTCCACTACCAGGCGGGCGGCCACTGGAAGAAGTCGGCCTTTCACGCGGGCATCCACGAGGCGGTGGCCGACCTCAACCGCTACCGCTCCCCGGACTTCACGGTGCTCGACGCGACGGTGGGCATGAGCGAGGCCCATCTGTGGGGTCCCACGTGCGACCCGCCTCCAGGCCTCATCAGTGCCGGCTTCGATCCCGTGGCGGCGGACGCCTACGGCGCGGCGCTGCTCGGACGGGACTGGCGCTCCATAGGACATATAGCGGCCGTCGACGGCGAGCTCGGCAGGGCCGCGCCCGTAGAGGTCGTCGACGTCTCCTGTGCGGGGGGAAACCTCCTGTAGAAGGGGCGCCGCCCCACGTCCGCCGGGGATGAGAGAATAAGACGGCTCAGCGGCGGCGGGCCATGAGGTGATCGAGCGCTATGTTGCCCTGGAGGGTGAAATGGAGGAAGGCCTGGTAGAGATCGGGGCTTATGGGGCGGCCCGTTGACGCCCTGTCGGCGTAGAAGAAGCCTATGACGCTGCCCCGCGAGTGGATCGGGCTTATGGCGAACGCCGCCGGGGCGAGCAGGCGGCGCAGGGCATGGGGGACGAGCCGCCGGTATGCCGCATCGCCGGTGTCGGCGACAAGCACCGGCGAGCGATCCCGGAAGGCGCGCCCGAAGATATTGGCCCGCGGGTCGTTTTCGATGACCATGTCCCTTACGGCCTTTCCCTTCTCCACGCCGAGGCCGTACCTTCCCACGATGCGCCTTTTGCCGCCGTCGCAGAGAAGAAGGATCACCCGCTCGAAGCCCACGGCGCGATGAAGGCCCTCGATGATGGTGTTGAAGATGACGCTCAGCTCCTGCTTCTCGAAGATGAGCTGCGAGATGTCCTGGAGATAGCGCATCTTGACGGCGGCGTCGGGCTCGTCTCTCACCGCCGCTGCGCCGTCGCTCCCGCCCGCCGCCGCCGCACCGTCGTCGCAAGGGGGCGCTTCGAAGCCCGCGCCGACCTTCCTGAGCACGGTGGTTCGCAGCGTAACGGAGTCCTCCTGCGCGGGCGGCGAGACGGGCCTGAACTTGCCGACTTCGATGGAGAGCGGCTCGGCAAGCTCCCGGACCTTGAGGTAGGCCGACTCTATGAGGGCCTCCCCCTTTTCCGCGGGTATGCCCGCCACGGCGGAGAGCCGCTCCATGAGGGTGTCGAGGCCGGCGGCCGTGCCCACGCCCGAGAGGTTGGCCGTTATGGCGTTTGCAAGGGCCGAGACGGCCGCCATCTTTTCACGCCGCGTACGCGGCGCACCGGCGCTCACGGGAGAGACGGCCATGGTCTCGAGGATCGTCTCGGGCAGGTTCATTTCCCTGCCCACCGCCAGCCCCACCTTGCTGAAGGGCAGGCCGAGCACCCGCACCTGTGCCTGCTCGGCCTCCATACCCCCGCGCTCCATGAGTCGGCGCACCGTGGCGTACTTGTGGGGCATGGAGTAGGCAACGGCCATGGGACCGAGGTTGTAGAGAAGCGCCTCCACGTAGACCGCCTCGAGCTCGGCGCCTCCCATGGCCGAGGCGAACTCGCGGGCCATCGTGGCGGCCACGAAGGAATCGGCCACCAGTTTCTTCATGTCCACGGCGGGATGGTGCCTCTGGAAGGTCTCCACAAAGGCAAGCCCCGTGGTTACGGACCGTATCATGTCGAGTCCCAGCATGACGACGGCGCGCGATATGGTGTTTATGACCTCGCCGCCGGGATTGTAAAAGGCCGAATTGACGAGCCTCAGGACCTTGGCGGTGAACCCCTGGTCCCTGAGTATGGCCCTCGATACGTCGGAGGCGCTCGAATAGGGCCTCTGGATGGCCCTTATCACCTCGAGGACCGTATCCTGGAAGACCGGAAGCCCGCCCTCGCCGCCGCAGCAGTCACGGACGATCCGCCCCACAACATCTTCGCCATCGTCGACCTTCACCGCCACCATCTTCGTCTCCGTATCAGGAGGGGCGCTCCTCTACGTTCTAAGGAAACTCTGACTTATTGCACTGAGGGAACCTTTTTGTAAAATGGCCACAGGCCCACGTTTCCCCCAGGGACATTAATCAGAGCTTCCCTAAAACGCTTGAAAAAGAGGGAGAAAAACACTATCCTTGCCGTCTATGAAGAGAGAGCGAAGGGCCGGGGCCGCAAAGGCGGCCGCCTTAGTTCTTTTCGTCCTCCTTGCCCTGGGACTTGAGTCCTGCGACGGCGGCGAGGCCGGGGGAAAGACGGGAAGCGGGACGCCGGCTGGAGCGGTCATCAGGGTAGCGGTCATCGCGGACCCGCCCCGGGGCGTGGGCAGGGGCGGCGGCGGACGGGACCGTCTGCTCGCAAGGGAGCTGGCCGAAGAGCTCGGCGCGGGGCTCGAGATCGTAGAAGCGGGCGGCTACAGGGAGGTCGAACGGCTCCTTGTGGAAGGCAGGGCCGACGTGGCGGCAAGGCCGTTCATGGTCACGGAGGCGCGCGAAGAAAGGATAGACTTCTCCACGCCGCTTGCCCACGTGGACGAGCTCATCGTCACGAGAAAGGAGGCGGCCGGGGGGATCGACTCGCCCGAGGCGCTGCGCGGCAGGGAGGCGTGCCTTGCCGGGTCGAGCCCCCACGCCGCGACCCTCGCAGCCGTGGAAGGCCTGAAGGTCAGGGTCGTCTACGGCGGCAACACCGAGGAAACGCTGCTCGATATGGTCTCCACCGGCGAGTGCTTCTCCACGGTGGTGAGGTCGGACCTGTGGGACGAGCTCGCGCCGCTGTACGGCGAGCTCGCAGCGGCGCTCAGGCTCGCCGCCTCAAGGCCGCTGAGCCTCGCCCTAAGGCCGGGCGACGAGGAGCTAAGGCAGAGCATAAACCGCTTCATCATCGCCAGGGCCCTGACGGACGACAGGAAGAAGACCTACACCGACGACCTCCCGGGCCTGAAAAGACGCAGGCTCCTTCGGATGCTCACGCGCAACAACGCCCTGAGCTACTACATCTACCGCGGCGAGGAGTTCGGCTTCGACTACGAACTCGTTCGCAAGTTCGCCGAGGAGAACTCCATGCACCTGGAGGTCGTCGTGGCGCCGGCACGCGACGAGCTTCTGCGGTGGCTCAACGAGGGCCGCGGCGACATCGTGGCGGCGGCCCTCACCATAACGGACGAGCGCAGGGAACGGGCGGCCTTCACCATCCCCTACAACCGCACGGAAGAGGTCCTGGTCGTAAGGGAGGACTACGAGCTCCACAGCCCGGCGGAGCTGGCGGGAAAGACCGTGCACGTGCGCCGCAGCAGCGCCTACTACTCCACCCTCAAAGAGCTGAGCCGGACCGTCGGCCTTCACATCGAGACAGTGCCCGAGGAGATGGAGACCGAAGACATCCTCGCCGCCGTCGAAGACGGCACCTTCGACATCACCGTCTGCGATTCCGACATACTCGGCATAGAACGCACCTACGGCCGCAGACTCAGGGCGGCGCTGAGCCTGCGCCCCGTCGAACACGGATGGGCCGTGCGCAGAGACAATCCCAAGCTTCTCGCTGCACTCAACCGCTTCATAAAGAAGAACCACCGCGGCCTCTTCTACAACATGACGCGGCGCCGCTACATGGAGGACAGCAAACAGATCGCCGAGGCCCGGGGCGGGATGCGGACCGACAAGCAGGGTGTCATCTCCCCCTACGACGACCTCTTCAGAAAGCACGCCGCCCGCCTCGACCTCGACTGGCGTCTCCTCGCGGCCCTCGCCTACCAGGAGTCGAAGTTCAATCCCCGGGCCAGGAGCTGGGCCGGGGCGGTGGGGATCATGCAGCTTCAGCCACGCACGGCCCGGGAGCTGGGCGTAAGGGACATGCGGGACCCCGAGCAGAACATCAAGGCCGGAGCCGAGTACCTCAGGGGCCTCATCGACCGCTTCGACCCCTCTCTGGAGCTCCAGGAGCGCATCCGCTTCGCGCTGGCCTCCTACAACGTGGGCATAAACCACGTGCGCGACGCGCGGCGCCTGGCTCGACGCCTGGGCCTCTCGCCCGACAAGTGGTTCGACAACGTGGAGCGGGCCATGCGACTCCTTTCCAGGCGCAAGTACTACCGCACCGTCCGCTACGGCTACTGCCGGGGTTTCGAAACGGTCAAGTACGTGCGGGAAATACAGAAGCGCTACAACACCTACACGGAGCTCGTCAAAGGATAGGGCGCATTGCAGGGGGGAGTGTCCCCGGCAAGCTGCGCCTTCCCGGCGGCGTGGGGGAGGCCGGTCCGCCGCTACAGGGGCGGACCGGGACGGGATACGAGGGAGTCCGAGGCGGCCGCAGGGCCCTGCCCCCTCCCCTTCAGGGTTTGCCCGGCGGGAAGGGGGAGCGACGAGGGCGGGGGCGCGCCCTCAGGTTGCGAGTCTGTCGCGGGAGTGCGGCGGGGCCGGAAGCGTTATGGTGAAGGTCGTCCCCCTGCCGGGCTCGCTCTTCACCGATACGCCGCCTCCCGCCCTCTCTACCTCCCGCTTGACGAGGGCGAGGCCGAAGCCGCTTTGCCGGTTCTTCTTCGTCGTGAAGAAGAGATCGAACATCCTGGCCTGGGCCTCCTTGCTCATGCCCCGTCCCGTGTCGGTGACGTCGACGGCCACGGCGTCGCCGAGCCGCCGCGACGCTATCGTCAGGGTCCCGCCCTCGTCCATGGCCTCGATGGCGTTTATGATGAGGTTCAGGAAGATGACGTGGAGCGAGTCCTGGATGCCGTCGATGGAGTGGTCGCCCACACGGCAGACCGTCGCGATCTCTTTTTCCTCGAGATAGGGGCCGACGAGGTTTAGCAGTGTGTCGAAGAGCCCCTTCAGTCCCACGGGCTCCTCCCTGTCGGCGCGCATGGAGACCTTGAAGACGTAGCTCGCAACCCTGTCGGCGTAGTCGACGCTGTCCTTTATGAGCCTGATCTTCTTGTCCCCGCTCTCGAGCTTTCGGCTCTTGGCGAGCGCGGCGGCCGACGCCTTGATCGTGGCCAGGATGTTCTTTATCTCGTGAATGGCCGAGACGGCCAGCTCTCCGAGTTCGGCCATCTTGGCCGTCCGAAGCAGCGCCTCGGTGAGCCGGTGCTTCTCTATGCTGCTCTGCACCGTCTCCATGAGCTCGTCGACCTCGAAGGGCTTGCGGAAAAACCCCTCGGCGCCGAGGTTGAGCGCCTTTATGGCCGAGTCGGTGTCGGCGTGGCCGGTCATTATAATGACCGGGATATCCCGCTTCCCGGCGCGCAGCGTCCGGAGCAGTTCAAGGCCGTTCACCCCCGGTATCTTCAGGTCCAGGAGCATGAGGTCGTAGGTGAGCTTTTCAAGCTTTTCCATCGCCTCGCGGCCGTCGTCCGCCTCGTCGGCGTAAAACCCCTCCCGTGAGAGCAGCTCGGCCAGGAGTGCGCGCTCGTGCTTTTCATCCTCCACCACGAGTATGCGCGGTTTAATGGACTGCTCCACTGCAAGCGTACCCATATAAGACGTCCTCACATCTTTTTTCCCGCCGCCGGGCCGCGGCCGGTCTCCCCGTTTTCAGGTGAAGAGCCGGCGAAGCTCCGCCCCTGTCATGCTCGCTTCGCGGCGGCCCGGCCGCCTCTCTCACTCTTCGATCCCTTTCATCCGCGCAACTACGTCGATGGCGCTCTGTATCTTCCTGAGACACTCGCTGATGGCTTCGTTCTGTCTGCTCCGGCCGTACTTGCGGACAAGGGACCTGTTGGCCAGCGTTATGGCCTGGAGTGGGTTGTTGATGTCGTGGGTGAGCTTCGAGGTGACGCCGTCGATGAAGCGGCGCCTTTCGCGCAGTTCCGCTTCCCTGACCGCCCTCTCCCCCTTTCGCCACGCCTCGGTCTGTGCGCGGCCCACGGCGACGGCGCATCGAAGGAGCTGCTCCACGCCCGGCCTGTCGCTGTGGAGCACGACCCTCACGGGGCCCTCGGCCGTCTGGATGGCGAGCCGGCCGCTGCCGGGTCCGTCCACGACAACGGCCGGCGGCAGCGGCGTCTCGGCGCCGCTTCTTGCCGCCAGGGCCTCCCAGCACTTCAGCCCCTCTTCCCCGTCGAGCACGACGAGGTCGGCCGGCGCGGCGCCTGCGCCGCCGAGGGCCTTTTCCAGGTCCTCCACCTCCTCGAACTCGAGGCCGCAGGCCTGGTCGGTCAGCACCTGTTTCAGCCACCGGACGATGCCCTCGTCGAGACGGGCCGCCGCGATAACGGTCATCGCCCTCCCTCCGGTCTCTGTGCGCCTCCGCCTCCACGGAAAGAAAGATGCCCGGACGCACCGGCCATGCGCGGTCCCTCAGCCGATCCCGGTCGCTATGGTGTGGTTGGCTATCGTTGCGAAGTGATTCCCGGTGTGCTCAAGAAAAGACGGCGAGACGCGATGAAAAAGAAGATACCTTTAATTTAGCATCGCCCCCTGCCGTTGTCAAGGCGTGGCGAATCTTTTAGGGAAACTCTGATTTATTGCACTGAGGGAACCTTTTTGTAAAAAGGTTCCCTCAGGCTCCCTCCAAAAACTTTTGACGCGAGTTGGTTTCCCCCTGTTTTGCCAAGCAAAACAGGGGGAAACCAACTCGTATCGAAAGTCTTTGAAGGGGGTCTGGGGGAAACTTTCTACAGAAAGTTTCCCCCAGGGTAAATAAAAGGGTTGCGAAAGTTGTAACTATGCGCACGGGAGAGATCGTGTTGGCGGCGGTTGGGGCGGCGACGGGCGGCGACGAGGCCCTGAGGCTGCGCCACGGCGAGCTCCTGCGCGCAACGGTGGTCGATATCCTGCCCGACGGCTTCCTCACGCTGGCCGTGAAGGGCTCGGTCCTCAAGGCCCGTTCCGAGATCGCGCCGGCCCGCGGCGAACGGCTGCTCCTGCGGGTGGAAGGGGAGGAGGGTACTGTAAGGCTCCGTCTGACCGGAGAGGGGCGGGCGCTGCGGGAGGCGGCCCGGCGTCTGCTCGCCCGGGGGCCGCAACGGGCGGTCACGCAGCGGGAGGTGACGGCCCTCAAGGGCTTGCTCGACGCCGTGGAGGCAGCCGGGGGCCGCCACGGGGCGTTCGGGCTCTTCTTCCCGTCGGTGACCGAGCTTACGCCGCAGGTCCTGGCGCTGCTCGTGCGCTGGGGCGGGCTGTTTTTCGAGTCGTCCCTGAGGGCGCTTCTGCGGCGGCGGGCGCCGGACGGCGGCGACCCCGCCGGCGCCGGGGAGCTCGACGAGCTCCTCGGGCGGGACCTCAAGGGCCTTTTGTTGAAGATGCTCGGAGAAGGGGCCGGAGCGCGGGAGCGCCGCGCGCTCGCCGCCTTTTCCGAGGCCATCGAGCAGTGCCAGCTTCGCTCCGTCGCCGACGGAGCGCTTCACATGTACCTGCCCCTGCGCTGGCCCGGGCTCGTGCGCGGCGAGATATCCCTGGGCGGGACGGCGGGGAGGGACGCCCGGCCGCTCCATAGCTGCCTTGTGCGCCTCGACTTCGAAGAGACCGGCCCCGTCACGGCCCTTGTCGTCCTCGCACCGGCGCGGCCTCCCACCCTCCACGTAAGCATTACGGCCGCCCACAGGGGACTTGCCGAGGCAATGGAGGAGGGCGCGGCCGGTCTCGGGGCGGCGTTCGCCGCAGCGGGGCTGCGGCTTGGCGGCCTCGCCGTCACCCACCTCCCCGATGCGGCCTACGAAGACATGCCGGCCCCCACCGTGCGCGGGCTCGACGTAAGGATATGAGTGAAAAGAGGAGACTGGCGGCGGCGCTGCGCTACAGCCGGGAGACGGACGGCGCGCCGAGGGTGACGGCCAAGGGCGCAGGCGCGGCGGCCGACAAGATCATAGAGATCGCCCGCCGGGCCGGCGTGCCGGTGAAGGAGGACCGCGACCTCGTGGAGGTGCTCGCCGCCGTGGAGCTCGACACCGAGATACCGCCGGAGCTCTACAGGGCCGTCGCCGAGGTGCTGGCCTACGTCTACCGAATGAGCGGCAGGGCTCAGTAGGGCACAGGGTCGCTGACGGCGAGGTGGCGGTTTTCGAACTTGAGCCTCTCTATCTCCCTGCGGGCGCTCAGCAGCTCTTCGGTCGTGGCCCGCAGGCGCTGGGACAGAACGGTCGTGAATACGCGGTGGAGGATGTAGCGGAAGTTGTCGCGGCAGAGCTCCGGCAGCGTATCCAGGCACGAGGCGTCGAGCACGAGGCACCTCGTCTCGCCCTCGGCCACCACGGTGGCCGAGCGCGGCCTGCCGTCAAGCAGCGACATCTCGCCGAAGACGTCGCCCGAGCGCCTGAGCACGCTTATGATCACGCCGTCTCTGAAGACCCTGACCGCCCCGGATATGAGAAAGAAGATACGGTTGTCGTACTCTCCCTGGTTGAAGATGGGGCTGCCGTCCCCGTACTTCCTGAGCCTGCAGTAGCATGTCAGGGCCTTCAGCGCGTCGTCGTCGAAAGAGCTGAACAGCGGCAGGCCCTTTGCTATGTCGAGCAGCAGCCTGTTCTCTTCCGGATACTGGCGATGATCCATGAGAACCTCCCTACAACATAGCCGGCCTGCGTGCCCCTCCCGCCGCACGTCCCCCCCGGAACGTTACGGCGGCGGCAGGCACGCGGCGCCTTGACGGATACGGCCCTGTCTACTGTGCGGTTTCAGAAAGAAGTAAGTGCAGTGTGAGCTTTCCGCAGCGGGGTGACTGTCTTCGAGGAAGATGGCCAGCGGTACAGTAATTCTACTTTACGGTACCAGTATAGCCAAATCAGAAGGGAAAGTCAACCATATTTGAAGAGATGTAACAGCTTCTCCCCCTCCCGGGCGGGAGGCGGCAAAGGGGCTATCGCGCGGCGTCGAGCCTGAAGTGGACGAGCCGCTCCAGCGGCTCGCCCCTCTTGAGGTGCCTTTCGACGAACTCGTCCAGCTCGGCCGCGGTGATGCCCCTGTACCACGTGCCCTCGGGATAGACGACGACGGCGGGCGACAAAAGCCCCTCGGGCTCGCTCTCCTTGCATACCTTGACGCAGCCGCTCTTGGAGACGATCACGTCGTCGAGGGCTTCGGCCCTGACCCTCTCCTTCAGGGCGTCGGAGAAGGCCTCCGCCCCCTTGGCCCTGCACCTCTTGCCCTGGCATACGAATACGTGGAGTCTGTAGGGCTTCACGGCACTCTCCTTTCCGCGGGCCGGCCTCAGGCCTCGACCCGCTCCATGGTCCACCCAGCGCTCTTGTGGTCGCAGGCTATCTCGAAGGGAGTGGCGCCGTCGGTGACGGCGAAGCAGCTTATCCTGGCGTCGCCGTCGCGGCCCGTCCACCGGCAGGTCACCCGGCGCACACGGCAGGTAACGCCCTTCCACTGGAACTTGAGCGGCCTTATGCCCCCCGCAAAGAGGGCCATGACCTTTACGGGCCCGCCTCCGTAACCATGGCGGCGTCCTTCATGCTCTCGCCCTCGACGCGGAGCAGGAAGGCTTGGCGGCACTCGAAGAAGGAGGGGTCGAGGACGACGTCTTCGGCCAGGTGCTCGTTCAGCAGGCAGTCGAGCACCTTTCTCTGCCGCTCTGTTACGGCGTTGCTCATCGTGCCGGGCCCCTCCATGAAAGGGAAACTTTTGTGTCCCCATTATGCGGCCGCAGGCCCTTCCTGTCAAGTCTTCATGGAGGCGTCCCCCCGGCGGACGGCCCCGTCGAGGCGCCCGCCGGGCCCGCGCGGCGCGGCGGGTGTTTTTTTTGGCGCCATAGTGGTTGAATTTCAAAAAAAGATTTATTATCATTACCCTTCAAAAATTTTCCGCCGCACTTTCTACTTTGTCGAAAAACAAGGGAGGTAGCTGAATGCTTGACGAGATGAGGAAGAGGCGCAACTCCGTACTGGTACTGCTCGCCTTCGCCGCCATAGTCATAGTCTTCATCTTCTGGGGCGTCGGTCCGGCACCCCAGAAGCAACAGCCGCAGAGCTCGGACGAGGGCGGGGGACGTCCCTACGTGGCCATGGTGGACGGCGAGATAATCACGCCGGAAACATACAGGACGGCCTATGACCGTCAGCTCGACTACTTCAGGAACACCTACCGCGAACAGTTCAACGACGAGTTCATCGAGAGGCTCGACCTGCGCAGGCGCACCGTAGACATGCTCATAAACAGGACCCTCATCCTCAAGAAGGCCGAAGAGGAAGGGGTGAGCGTCTCGGACGACGAGCTGCAAAAGGCCATCATGAACATACCGGCCTTCCAGAAGGACGGTGTCTTCGACAAGGACCGCTACTTCGCCGTGCTCAACCGCAACCGCATAAAGCCGGCCGACTTCGAGCGCGACATGAAGCAGGACCTCGTCCTCGAAAAGATGCGGAACCGCGTCATCGCCGATATCGACGTGACCGACGACGAGATAAAAGAGGTCTACATGCGGGACAACAGGAAGCTGGTCCTCGACTACATCTCGGTCGACGCCTCGGCCTTCACCGACGGCATCGAGGTCACAGACGACGAGGCCAAGAAGTATCTCGACCGCCACAGCATGGCCTTCATGGAGCCCACCAAGGTCAGGGCCTTCTATGCCAGGCTCAGCTACGACAGGCTCGCCAAGGAGGTCGAGGTCCCGGAGGAGGAGGTCAAGAGCTACTACGAGAAGAACATAATCGAGTTCCAGGAGCCCAAGGAGGTGCGGGCGAGCCACATACTCATAAGGCCCGACGAGACGGCACTGGACCGCACCAAGGCCCGTGACGAGGCCCGCGCAAGGGCCGAGGACATCCTCAAGAGGCTCAGGGCCGGCGAGGACTTCGCCGAGCTGGCCATAAAGTACTCCAAGGATCCCGGCTCGTCGGCCAAGGGCGGTGACCTCGGCTTCTTCCGCATGGGCACCATGGTCAAGCCCTTCGAGGACGCCGCCTTCGCCCTCGGCAAGGGCGAGCTCAGCGACATAGTGGAGACGACCTTCGGCTTCCACATAATAAAGGTCACGGACATAAAGGACGCAAGGCTTCGGACCTACAACGAGGTCAAGGACGCCATAGCGGCAAAGCTCGCCCGCGAGAAGGCGGAGAGCGCTGCGGCCGAGAGGATCGAGCCCCTCGCCGCCAAGTTCAGGGAGGTGGAGAGCATTGACGAGCTGCGCGCCGCGGCCGAGGCCGAGGGCATAGAGACCTTCATGACCGACCTCTTCTCAAAGAACGACGGCAACGTGGAGCTGGTGGCCGACAATACGCTGCGCGAGGTCGTCTTCTCCATGGCCGAGGGCGAGACGAGCGACGTGGTGGAGACGCCGCTGGGCGTCTACGTGGTCAGGATAGTGGAGCGCGTGGAAGAGCACCTGCCTCCATACGAAGAGGTGGCCGACAAGGTCAAGGAGAGGCTCCGCATGGAGAAGGCCAGGGAGAAGGCCAGGACCAGGGCGGCCGAGCTGCTTCAGGCCCTCAGGGAGGGAGCCGACTTCGACAAGGTCGCTTCCGGCATCGTGCCGGGGCCGGAGGCCGGGGAGCACGACGAGGCCGGGGCCGGAGAGGGGGGCGAAGAGTCCGCTTCGGCCAAGGGGCTGAGCTCGGGCACGACCGAGCAGTTCACCAGGGTCCAGGGTTTCATACCGGGCCTGGGCATCTTCGTGGGCGACAAGGACGCCATCTTCGAGCTCTCCGAGGAGTCGCCCTACTACGGCGAGGTGCTCGAGCACGGCGACCGCTTCTTCATCTTCAAGTTCAAGGAGATGGAAGAGGCCGACGAGGCGGGCCTTGAGCGCTGGAAGGACGAGCTTCGCACCAGGCTGCTGCTCAAAAAGCGGGACGAGGCCGTGCTCTCCTGGATAAACGACATGCGCTCCAAGGCGGAGATCAAGATAAACGAGGAGCTCCTGTAGCCGGGACCGGAGAGCGGGCAGCCAGGTGAGCCGCCCAGTGGATATGGTTGAAGCGAGCTCCGAAAAGGCGCGACGCAAGAGGCCCTGGATGGCGGTGCTCCTGGGCCTCTTCGTCGTCGGCCTCGGTCAGTACTACAGCGGAGAGACTTACAGGGGCGTGCGCCTGTACCTGGTCTTCAACCTCTTCATGGCGCTGCTCATCTATCTCTTTCTCGCCGTCGACGCCGACCCGTGGATATTCCTCGTCGCCGCCCAGGGACTGCCGGCCCTCTACATCTACTCTCTCGTGGACGCCTACCGGACGGCGCGCGCGGCCGGGCCCGGCGCAGGCCCGGGCCGCCGCGAGCTCGTCGCGGTCTTCTTCCTCGTCTTCTTCCTCGTCGACCCCCTCGCCTCGGGACTCTTCACCGGACTGGTCGTCGACGGCTACACCATACCGGGTACGAGCATGGAGCCCACCATACTGGACGGAGAGCGGCTCTTCGTGCTCAAGATGCGCCACCGCGGCGCCGTGCCGCGCCGGGGCGACGTCGTCGTCTTCAGGCTCCCCGACGACGACGTGAAGCAGTACATAAAGAGGGTCGTCGCCGTGGGGGGAGACACGGTGGAGCTGCGCGACGGCAGGCTGTACGTAAACGGCGCCGAGCGGCCCGAGCCATACCTCGCCCACCGGCCGGGCGAGGAGCCCGACCCCTACTACGACAACGCCGGCAAGCTCGATGTCCCCTACGGCGAGGTCTTCGTCCTCGGCGACAACAGGCACAATAGCTACGACAGCCGCAGCTTCGGCACCGTGCCCGTCGAACGCATCGAGGGCAAGGCCATGAAGATCTACTACTCCTACGACGAAGAAAAGGGCGAGATCCGCTGGGAGAGGATCGGAAAGCGCCTCTGAACGGCCGGGGGAAACTTTCTGTAGAAGGGCCACAGGCCCCCTGTATTCGTATATGCAGCGGTCCCCGGGAGGTTCGGGCCGCAAAGGCGTAAAAAAATCCCGCCTGGCGCGGCCCGGACCTCCCGGGGACCGCCAGTAGCGGGCGTGGGAAAGATACCCCCTTCTAAAGACTCTTAATCCGGGCCGGGGAACCTCGTTTTCCCGATTCCGTCCCTGGGTCCGGCGCCCATGGAGGAGCATGTCGAGCAGGCCCTGATCGGTCCGTAACGGAGCGGCGGTCGCCGGCGGGCCGGCCCGCCGGCGACCGCATCGAGGCAGGTGGTGTTTATGCGCATATCGAGGATGCTCATACCGACTCTCAAGCAGTCGCCTTCCGACGCCGAGGTGGCGAGCCACAGGCTCATGGTCCGCTCCGGCATGATTCGCAAGCTCGCCGCCGGCATATACAACCTCCTGCCGCTGGGACTCCGGGCGCTTCGCAGGGTGGAGGCCATCGTGCGGGAGGAGATGGACCGGGCCGGGGCCCAGGAGGTGCTCATGCCCGTGGTCCTGCCAGCCGAGCTCTGGCGCGAGAGCGGGCGCTGGGACCTCTACGGCAAGGAGCTTCTGCGGCTCAAGGACCGCCACGGCCGCGACTTCTGTCTCGGCCCCACCCACGAGGAGGCGGTGACCGACATGGTGCGCCGCGAGGTCCGCTCCTACCGCGACCTCCCGCTCAACCTCTACCAGATACAGACCAAGTTCCGCGACGAGATACGTCCGCGCTTCGGGCTGATGCGGGGCCGGGAGTTCATCATGAAGGACGCCTACTCCTTCCACGCCGACGACGAGTGCGCCGAGCGCGGGTACCGCAACATGTACGACACCTACGTGCGCATATTCGAGCGCTGCGGCCTCGAGTTCCGCGCCGTCGAGGCCGACACCGGGGCCATAGGCGGCAGCTTCTCCCACGAGTTCATGGTGCTCGCCCACACGGGCGAGGACGCCGTGGCGGGCTGCACGCTCTGCTCCTACGGCGCCAACGTGGAGCGGGCCGAGACACGGCCGCCGCAGGCCGCGCCCCCCCCGGTCTCCGGCGTCGCCGGGCCGAGGCGGGTGGTCACGCCGGGGAAAAAGAGCGTCGAAGAGGTGAGCGCCTTCCTCGGCGTGGAGCCCTCGCGGCTCATCAAGACGCTCATCTACGAGACCGAAAAGGGGGTTGCCGCCGCGCTGGTGCGGGGAGACCACGAGCTGAGCGAGCCCAAGCTGCGCCGGGCCCTCGGCGTGGAGCGCTGCGTGCTTGCGGGCGAGGACGCCGTTCGGGAGGCCACCGGCGCGCCGTCGGGCTTTGCCGGTCCCGTGGGACTCGGCGTGGAGATCGTGGCCGACCACTCGGTCTCGGCCATGGCCGACGCCGTCACCGGCGCCAACGAGGCCGACGCCCACCTTGTGGGCGTATATCCGGGCCGCCACTTCCAGGCCCGCTACGCCGACATAAGGACCGTCGTCGAGGGCGACCCCTGCCCCCGGTGCAAGGGCGTTCTCGAGATAAGGCGCGGCATCGAGGTGGGCCACATCTTCAAGCTCGGCGTCAAGTACAGCGAGGCCATGGGGGCCCTCTTCCTCGACGCCTCGGGCCGCGAGCGCCCCATGATCATGGGCTGCTACGGCATAGGCATAGGCCGCACGGCGGCGGCCTCCATAGAGCAGAACCACGACGACGCCGGCATCATCTGGCCCGGACCGCTGGCGCCCTTCAAGGTCCATATCGTGCCGGTCAACGTAAAGGACCGGGAGACCATGGCCGCCTGCGAGACCCTCTACGACGAGCTGAGCTCGGCGGGACTCGATCCCCTCCTCGACGACAGGGACGAGCGCGCCGGCGTCAAGTTCAAGGACGCCGACCTCATGGGCGCGCCGCTGCGGATCACCGTCAGCAGCCGCACCCTCGGGCAAGGGGCCGTGGAGATGAAACGGCGCCGGGCGCAGGAGACGACCCTCGTCCCCCTCGCCGAGGCCGCCGTCAGGGCGAGAGAGCTCGTCGCCCGGAGCTGACGCCCCCAGCCTCGCCGGCTGCGCCGTAAAGACCTTGGGAGACTCTGATTAATTACCCTGGGGGAAACTTTCTGTAGAAAGTTTCCCCCAGACCCCCTTCAAAGACTTTTAATTCCCTGCGGATCATCCTGATTTTGCAAGCAAAATCAGGATGATCCGCAGGGCGTTAAAAGTTTTTGGAGGGAGTCTGAGGGAACCTTTTTACA
>DRME01000015.1 GCA_011375175.1 Deltaproteobacteria bacterium
CCCCCCGGTACAGCCTCCCCGGGGCAACCGCCACGGGCATATGATGCCCCTTCAAAGACTTTTAATTCCCTGCGGATCATCCCGATTTTGCAAGCAGAATCGGGATGATCCGCAGGGCGTCAAAAGTCTTTGGAGGGAGTCTGGGGGAAATTTTTCTACAGGAGGGGTCCCCAAGGATCACTCCTTTGCAGTGAACATGTATTTTACGAGGGCGCCGAGGCCCTTTGCGAAGTGGATGATGTGTCCCGGTCCCTTTATGCGTCTTAAGTAGTTTAGCATGGTTCTCGGTCTCAGGTAGAAGCTGCGGTAGCAGCGCTTGGAATGGTCTATGAGGTCCCGCTCGGTGAGGCCCTTGGGGATGAAGACGGGTTTATAGTAGGTCATGGTCTTGAAGTCTTTCTTGAAGAGTCCGTAGCGCTCCACCGAGTTGTAGGCCGGGCTGCCGGGAAAGGGCGTGTAGTAGTGGAGGCTTATGTCGTCGAAGGGCGCGCGCTTTATGAACTCGTAGGTCTCGTCGAGGCTCTCCCTGTCCTCGCCGAGAAAGCCCGTTATGAAGAAGCCCTTGCACATGATGCCCGCCTTGTGGGCAAGGTCGATGGCCCGCAGTATCTTTTCGCGGGAGATCTCTTTTTTCATCATCTTCAGTATGCGCTCGCTGCCGCTCTCAACGCCGTAGAGTATCATCCAGCAGCCGGCCTCCTTCATCTTCTTCAGTGTTTCGAGCCTCACCATGTCCACCCTCGCCTGGCACGACCAGGTGAGGTCGAGCCGTTCGGCGCGGATCATGTCGCAGACCTCGAAGAGCCTTTTTTTGAAGAGCATGAAGTTGTCGTCCTCGAACTGGATGTCGCGCACTCCGTGGTTGTGGTACAGGTCCTTGATGAGGGCCATCACGTAAGGGGCGCTGTGGGCGCGCAGGTTGCTGCCGAATATGCGGCGGTCGCAGAAGGTGCACTTGCCGGTGCAGCCCCTGGAGGTGCACACGGAGGTGGAGGGGAAGTTGGCCACACTCTGGGTCTGGATGCAGTAGGCCCGGGGAAAGCGCGGCAGCATCTCCCAGGCCGGAAGAGGGAGCGAGTCGAGGTCCTGTATGAGGGGGCGCGGCCCGGTGAATACGACCTTTTCACCCTTTCTCAGGGCGAGTCCCCGGACCTCTTCGAGCGGCGAGCCCTCCTTGAGGGCCGCGACGAGTTCGGCCACGGTCTCTTCCCCCTCGCCGAGGACGACCGCGTCTATGGCCCTGTGTTCGAGGAGCGAGCGTTCGGGCAGGGCCGAGACGTGGACGCCTCCGGCTATGACCGTGATGCGCCGGTCGAGCTCTTTTACCAGCTCCGCAAGCTCGGCGCCGCTGGGAAAGGTGGAGGTGGTGGAGGTGATGCCCACGATGTCGGGCCTGAAGGCGTCGATGCGGGAGATCGTCTCGTCGTGGCCGAGCTCCTCGACCTGGGCGTCGATTATGGCCGTCTCCCAGCCGCGCTCTCTGGTGACGGCCGCCAGGTTGGTGAGGGCCAGCGGCGGCGAGTAGGAGCCGGCGGCGGCGAGCGCGCCGTAGCGGTCCTTCTTCGAGACCGGCGGATTTACGAAGAGTATCCTCACCGGCCGCGCTCCCCGGACCTCCCGGAGCGCAGAAGCCCCGGCAGGTAGCGCCTGAAGACGAGCTCGCGCAGCAGGGCCGGCCTCGTCACGTTGTTGAGCATGATGTTGCGCTCCATGTAGCAGACGAGCGAGCAGCCCGGACACTGCTGGCCCGCGGCGCGCGCCAGTATCTCCCTCGTCTGGTCGGAGGCCAGGCGTTCGCGCCAGTCGTTGCGCGTGAGATCGCCCATCGGCTCGAGCATGATCGAGCAGGGGTGGATGACGCCCCGGGGGTCTACGTAGACGAAGGCCCGTCCGCCGTAGCACTCTATGGAGCGGACCTTGTCGTAGTCCGTGTAGTAGTCGGGCAGCAGCTCGCTGTAGGCCCCGAGGTTGGAGCCGGGCAGGGCGGCGAGCGTGCGGGCCGCCTTCTCGAGCACCTCCCTGTCGGCGGGACCGAAACCGACCTCGGAGCGGAACTCGTCGGCCACCTCGCCGAGCCATACGGGCTGGAAGTTGTTGCGGTCCACGCCCAGCGTGACGCGCAGGCGCGCTATCTCCTCCACTTCATGGACGTTGCCCCTGTGTATGACCGTGCCGGTGCTTATCCTTGTGCCGTAGCCCTTTTCGTCTCTCAGGGCGACGACCTTCCTGATCGTGTCCACCACCCTGTGGAAGGGACAGTTCTTCCTGAACATCTCGTGGGTGGCCGCGCTCGCCCCGTCGATGGAGAAGCAGATGGTGTCGATGCCGGCGGCCATGAGGGCGTCGTAGACGTCGAGCCGCCCTACGGTGCCGTTGGTGTTCATGCCCACGAAAAGGCCCAGGGCCTTGGCGTGGGCCGTGAGCTCGACGACGTCCTTCCTCAGAAGGGGCTCTCCGCCGCTCAGGCCCAGGTAGACGACACCGAGCTCGCCGAGCCTGTCGATGACGAGCTTCATGGCGTCGGCGGGCAGGTCCTCGTGGTCGTCGCGCCAGTAGTTGCAGTAGCTGCACCGGCAGTTGCAGTTCCACGTGAGATCGAGGGTCGCCCATATGGGCGCCACCTTGAAGCGCTTTATCCTGAGGTATTGAAGGGGCAGTCCTGTCAGTCTTCCGAGCATCTTTTCCCCCTGCGGTTCTTCTCCGCTCCGGGTGCAGGCATCGGGAAGAAGCGCAGACGCTGAAGGCCCTTGATGGGGCGTCATTGCAGAAGCGCCTTCCCGGCGGCCTCCCGGAGGTCGGGGCGCAAAGGCGTAAAACCCCGCCTGGCGCGCCCCGACCTCCGGGAGGCCGCCCCGCACGAAGGCAGGCTGACATGGAGACGCGGCCGGGGCTCCTTCAGCCCTCCGCGGAGAGCGTTCCCCGAAGCATCTTCCTGTAGAGTCTCTCCGTCTCCGCCACCATCCGTTCCACGCCGAAGCGGCGGCGGACGTAGCTACGGCCGGCCTCGCCCATCTCGCCGAGCCGTTCCCTGTGGGAGAGGAGCCGCTCTACGGCCTCGGCGAGTTCTACGGAGTCGCCGGGTTCGACGAGCAGCCCCGTAACGCCTTCCTCCATGGTCTCCGGTATGCCGTCGACCCGCGAGCCCACCACAGGGGTGGCGCATGCCTGGGCCTCGATGCTCACTATGCCGAAGGGCTCGCGAAGCGACGGCAGCACGAAGAGGTCGAGGGCCCGCATGATGCGCGGTATGTCGGGACGGCTGCCGGTGAGTATGACCCGCTCCGTCAGGCCGAGTCTCTCTATCATGGCCCTGAGCTCGTCGCGGTAGCGCAGGTGCCCGTCGAAGGCCGCGTCGCCGACGATGAGGAACCGGGCCTGCGGAAAGGTCCCGACGACCCGGGCGGCGGCCTCGATGAAGTGGCGGTGTCCCTTCCAGGGGTGCATGCGTCCCACGGTCCCCACGAGGGGGGCGTCCGATGGAACGCCGAGCTCGGCCCGCACCTCGCCGCCGTCGTCGCCGCGGTCGAAGCGCGAGAGGTCGATGCCGTAGGGGATGTAGTGGATCCGCTCTCGCGGAACACCCCGTTCCATCAGGTCGCGCTCCATGTCCCTGGAGGCGCAGATGACCTCGTCGGCCCTGCCGACGAAGAAGGACTCGACGGCGGCATAGAGCCTCTCCTTGGAGAAGGGCGAGTCCCAGTTGAGCCAGCCGTGGGCGAAGGCCACGACCGGCACCCCCAGCGAGCGGGCCGCGAGAGAGCCGACGGCGTCGCTCCGCGCGTCGTGCGTATGGACCAACTCGATATTATACCGCCTCACAAGCTCCCTTACGAGGGAAAAATCCTTGAGATCGAGGGGCGACGATATCTCGACGGGCTCGACCCGTATGCCCCGCCTTCGGGCCTCTTCGAGGAAGAGCGGGCTGCTTTTTGCGGGATCGACGACACAGGCCAGGCGGGCGTCGACCCGCTCCCCGTCGAAGCCGGCGAGGAGGTCGAGCAGGTACGTCTCCGGCCCGGTTAGGGTCGTTATGCCCCGGCAGTTTCGCACATGGAGAACCTTGATCAAGGCGATCCCCTCCTTTTCAGGACCACGATGCGCGGGTGGGTATAGAGCCAGTCGTGGGGCGGAAAGGAGCCGTCCGCCGCAAGGCCCATCACTCTCGGCACGTTGTCGAACCAGACGGGCTCGTAGCGGTCGCCGCCGAGCACAAGCCTCCCGCTCACGGCCCGCGCAAAGAACTCCCCCTCCACGGGATAGCGGGACTTCAGCCTTATGTACTGGCGGTACTCGAACTCGCTCAGCACGATGAGCTCCGGCCTTGAGCGTTCGAGCGCCGCCCTGTCGAGCCCCCGGTCAAGGGGAGAGACGGCCTCGATGCGGAACCTCTTCCTGTCCAGCGGCGGGGTGTAGAAGTCGGGCTCCCAGGCCACGGCCACGGTCAGGGGACGGTCCCCGGCATGATCGGCTATCCACCGCGCGGCGGCGTCCCTGTTGTCCTCGCCGGCCATGACGGCCACGTTGGCCGTCGAGGCCGCGCCGGACCAGAACACGGCCGCCGCGCCGAGTGCGGTGAGGCCGTATCTCCAGGGAGCGGAGCGGCGGAGCTCGAGGAGCCTGTGGAAGAGGCGGGCCGAGAAGATCGCCAGCACGGGCAGAAGCGGCACGGTGTAGCGCACGTGGCGCGCGCTTGCAAGACCCATTATGACGATGTAGGGGACGGCCCAGCCAAGGAGCGCCTTGTCGGCCCCCGTCCTTCTGTAGAGGGCGTAACCGAGCCCTGCGAGCGCCGCCGCGAGAAGCCCCGCCCCCATGCCCACGGGCAGCGCCGAGCCGAGGTAGTCGAGGTAGGCGTTGCCGTTGTCCATTGCGAAGAGCCTTGTCTCGCCGGTCACGGCGTTGCCGAGGAATATGGCGTCGACCCAGATCATGACCCCCTCGCGCAGGAACTCGCCGAAGGAGAGGAACACGTAGGGAGAGGTGAGGGCGAAGGCGCAGAAGGCGGCAAGACAGCACAGGAGAAGCCGCCTGTCGCACAGCGCCTCCCGCAGCCCCTTGCGCCGGCCGCCCCCGCCCGCCCCGTGGGCCGTGAAGAGCGATGCGACGGCCAGCACGGCGTAGTACTTGGTGCTCGCCGCGAGCCCGGCGCCCGCCCCGCCGAGGAGATACCACCTCGTCTCCGGCGAGCCGTACAGGCGCAGCGCGGCGTAGAGGGTGACCGTGACCCAGAACGTGGCCGGCACGTCGACGCTCATGTAGTGGGAGTTGACGACGAAGCCCGGCATGACGGCGAGAAAGAGCGCCGCCGTCACACCCACCCGCTCGGAGAAGGCCCGCGCCCCCGCCAGATAGGTCATGAAGACGCAGCCGACGGCGAAGGCCGCCGTCAGAAGCCTGCCGGCGAGATAGATGCGGCCCATCATGTCGGGCTCGGCGAAGTAGTACGCCTTCTCTCCCACGAGCTCCACGACTCCCGCGAGCGAGGCCGCCTTTAGCACGGCCGCCGTCAGGTATATCTGAAGCGTGGGGTAGATGAAGAAGCGGGGGTTGAAGTCCAGCTCGCCGGGCTCCATGTTGGCTATGGCCATGAGGAACTTGTGTTCGTCGGGGTGGTAGGAGCGCAGCGCCGGGGAGCCGGGATTCCCGGCGGCCTCCGAGGCCGGGTCCGTATAGTAGAGCGCCGACCTCTGGGCCGAGGGCAGCCCCCAGTCGATGCCCGTCAGGGTGAGGGCGGCCGAGAAGGCGAGTATGAACGAGAGCGGAAGCGCCTTCATGACGGTCTTCTTTCCCCGACGGTCCTTGCCAGCGCCTCGTCGAGCGGCGTGGGCCTGTAGCCGAGGTCGCGGCGGGCCGCCTCGATGTCGAAGGTATTGTCCCTTACGGCCCGTTCGATCTTTTCGGCCGTGACCGGCGCGCCGGCGAAGACCTTTTCGAGCAGGAGCGCCGGGGCCTTGACGAGCCACAGCGGTACGTGCACCCGCCGCCGCCGAAGCCCCATGGCGCGGGCCGCCCTGTCCACGAGGTCGTTGAAGCTCACCGCCTCGGGTCCTGCTATGAAGTAGCTGCGTCCCACGGCCCGCTCGCTTCGGGCCGCAAGCAGCAGCGCCTCGACGACGTCGCCCGCGTAGACGGGCTGGAGCCGGTAGCGGCCGTCGCCGAGCACCAGCACCACCGGCAGGCGGCGGATAAGGGCGAGCAGGCGGTTTATGTTCTTGTCGTAGCCCTCGCCGAAGACCTGCGAGGGGATGATCACCGTATAGTCGAGCTTCGACGAGGTGAGTATCCCGGCCTCGCGGCGCTTGCTCTCGCCGTAGCGGCTCCTCCCGGCCGAGAGGGCGACGGAGCTTCCCGTGTAGACGATGCGCCTCGGTCCCCGCTCCTCGAGGACGGAGACGACGGTCTCCATGCCCTTGACGTTGGTGGCGTCGAAGTGGGGGTCGCTGCGGGGATCGGCCGTGGCCAGGTGGAAGACCGTCTCCATGCCGTCAGCGGCCCGCTCGACGGCCGCCCTGTCGGTCATATCCCCTTCGACGAGCTCGACGCCGCCTGCGGGCAGGACCGCCCGGGCCCGCTCGCGTGAGCGAACCAGAGCCCGCACCGCCGCGCCCCGTTCCAGGAGAAGGGCCGTGAGCCTGCGGCCCATGAAACCCGTTGCCCCCGTCACGAGGCACCTCTTTCCGGTTACGGCGCCCATGGCTGCCTCAGCCCTTCTCGACGAGGGGGTCGTCGAGAAGCGAACATGCCGGGCTGAAGGGGAACTCGTCGAGCAGCCTCCTGAACTTGGCCTCCAGCGCGGCGAGGTTGAAGTAGTGGGTGAGGGCCTCGCGCACCGTCACCCGCGGTCTCGGCTGGTCGGGGTCGAAGTCCCAGGGGTGGACGTATACGACGGCCGGGCTCCCCTCGGCGTTTATGCGCCTTACGGCCCAGCGCGTGAAGCCGTAGGGCGCGGCCCTGAGGTAGAAGCCGCCGCAGACCGGGATGTTGCGTCCCAGGATCCTCACCGTCGAGCCCGGCACCTCGACGAACCCTTCCACCCCCTTCACCTTGTGCGGGAAGCGGTGGGCGCCGGGGATGCCGTAGAGGGGGTTTCGCGTGGGGAATACGCTGGCGTCGTAGCGGAAGCCCTTCTCCTTGAGTATGGTGAATATCCACGGCGTGTTGAGGGTCACGGAGAAGGCCGGCGCCCTGTAGCCGAGGATGGGCTTGCCCGTTATGGAGCCTATGACGTCGACGGAGCGCTGTACGTCGTCGGCGAAGCGCTCGGGGCTCATCTCCGAGATGAGCCTGTGCGAGTAGCCGTGCGTGCCTATCTCGTGGCCCCTGGAGGCCACCAGGCGCACGAGGTCCGGGTTTCGCTCGGCCACCACGGCGAGCACGAAGAAGGTCGCCTTCACACCCTTTTCGTCCAGTATGTCGAGCACCCTGGTCGTGCTCTGCGCGACCCGTTCCTCGAGCCCGTCCCACCGGTAGTTGAGGCTGAAGATGCCGTGGTACCAGTCCTCGAGGTCTATGGAGAGTATGTTGCTGATGGTCGCCGTTTCCTTCATCCCTCTTTCCATGGCGCGGTCCCTCAGAACCAGTTTCGCACGAGCTTGCCGAAGAGCTTCACCCTCTCGACGAGGCCCCGGAGATCGCGCACCTTCCTGAGCTCGCGCCATATGAACCGGGGACGCAGGTAGAAGGCGCGGTACCCCATGCTCACGTAGCGCGAGATCTCCTCGTGCGAGAGGTCGGGGTAGTCGACCATGTTGGTCTTGCCCTCGTACATGAGTTTCTTGCCCGTAACGAAGTCGTCCCAGTTCATCCAGCCCTCACGGACGGCAAGGTCGAAGAACTCCGAGCCCGGCAGCGGCGTTCCCTCGTAGAACTTCACATAGGTGGGGTCGAGCCGCACGGCGAACTCTATGGTCCTGCGCGCCGACTCGTGGGTCTCGCCGGGCAGGCCGATGATGAAGTAGCAGTGCTGGCCGATGCCCACCTTCTTGGCAAGGGCCACGGCGCGCTCGGCGTCCTCCACGGTGGTGCCCTTCTTCATCTTCTCGAGCATGCCGGGGTCGCCCGACTCTATGCCGAAGCTCATGAGCCAGCACCCCGAGCGCTTCATCATGGCGAGCATCTCCTCGTCCACCGTGTCGACGCGACTGTTGCAGGTCCACCTGATGTCGAGGCCGCCGTCGATTATCATGCGGCACAGCTCCATGACCCGCTTTTTGTTGCAGGTGAAGAGGTCGCTCATGAGGTTGAAGTTCCTTATGCCGTAACGGTCGTGACAGAGTTTTATCTCCCTGAAGACGCTCTCTGCGCTGCGCGAGCGCCACCGCTTGCCGTAGTAGGAGCCGGAGGTGCAGAATATGCACCTGAAGGGGCAGCCGCGGCTCGTCTGGATGACCATGAATGACTCGTCCGAGGCCGGCATGGTGTAGCGTGAAGGGTCCATGAGGTCGAGGTCCGGCGGAGGGAGGATGTCGAGGTCCTCTATGAGGGGCCGGTCCGGGTTGTGCCGCACGCCGCCGTCGCCGTCCGCGTAGGAGACGCCCTTTACGGAGGCCAGGGTTTCGGCGTCGAGCCTCCCCTTCTCCATGAAGACCCTGCACAGCTCCTCCACGGTGAGCTCCGGCTCGCCGCGCACGATGACGTCTATCTCGTCGCGGCCGGCCTCCTCGGGGAAGACCGTGGCGTGTATGCCGTAGAAGACCGTCACCAGGCCCGGCACGGCCCGCTTCATCATGCCGGCGAGCCTTATGTCGTCGTAGAAGAGGGGGGTTATGCTCAGCACGACGACCATCTGCGGCGACAGGCGCTCGATCTCCTCGACCACGCGGTCGTGGACCCAGCCGAGCACGTTGGCGTCGACGAGCTCCACCTCGACGCCGGCCCTCTTCAGGATGGCGCCCATGACCATAAGCTCCGTCACCGGCCAGATGCTCGTTATGGACTCCTTGGTCTGCGAGCGGCCGCCGGCGTCCTTTATCATCCGTTCCCCGGCGGCGCTGGCCGGCGAGAGGAGCACGACGCGCAGGGCCGGGGCCCCGGCCGCAGCGCCGTCTCCGGCGGCGGTCCTTTCCGTACCTTCTTCCACGGTCACGTCCTCCACCACGTGGTCACTATGGCCTTGAGAAAGCCCCATCCGTAGCGCAGCGACGGTGGTTTCTTCGTAACGCCGCCCTGGCGCCTGAGCACGGTGACGGGCACCTCCTTGAAGCGTATGCCCTTGCTCACGGCGTCGATGATGAGCTCGGTCGTATGGAACTGGTCCTGGCGCAGGTCGAGCTTTGCGCACTCCGAGACCCGCAGGGCCCTGAAGGCGTTGGAGCAGTCGGTTATGCGCCGCCAGAGAAGAAGGCTTATGAGCCTGTTGAAGAGCACGATGCCGAGCTGTCGCACGGGGCTCTCCTTTTCCTGGCTGCCCAGAACGCGCGAGCCGCTGGTGAAGTCGGCCTCGCCGGCGATTATGGGCTCCACGAGCCGCTCTATCTCCTCGGGACGGTGCTGGCCGTCGGCGTCCATGGTGACCACTATCTCGGCGTTCTTTGCCAGGGCCAGCTTGTAGCCCGCGCGCAGCGCGGCCCCTCCGCCGCGGTTTATCCTGTTGACCACCGTGTAGACCCCGGCCCGGCGCGCCACCTCCTCGGTGTCGTCGGTGGCGCCGTCGACGACGACCACCGTCTCCACGTCGTAGCCCGATATCTTGCCTGGAATCCTGGGCAGGAGCCTGCCCAGGTTCTCGGCCTCGTTGTAGGCCGGTATGACGACGAGTATCTTCTTCTCGAAGCCCCTGTCGCCGAACTCCTGCTGGAAGCTCGACAGGGCCATCGCTCCGACGAGCTCGCTTATGGAGCGCTCGATGGCGTTGCTGCGCAGCATGAGCCAGAAGATGAGAAGCACCGTGAATATGTTGGAGACGATGAGTATGGAGACGATGCGGTTGGTCGACCTGTAGCGGCCCGTAAGCACGTCGGCCACCACGTTCGCCGCATCGGGTTTGAGCGAGACGAGAAGGAGGGCGAAGGATACGACAAGGCCGATAAAGAGGTCCGAATGCTTGAAGCGCCCCTGCCGGTACTTGACGGCGGCGAAGGCGGCGACGAGCAGGCTCAACAGCAGCCCCGTTATGCGTAAGGCGCTCAACTGGAAACCGGGCCTCCCTGGACAGAACTGCGGGGCCGGCGGTGCGGGCCGCCGGACGTCCCCGAATCTATCATTATAAGCTCATGCCGTGATTCTTGCAACACCTTTGGGTGGAAGGCGGCTCGGTGGTCTCTATGCCGGATTACCGGCCGTCGAGGTCCTTCTTCTCGATGATGCGGTTTCCGAGGACGAGCATGTCCATGCCGCTTGCGCTGAAGGTGTTGAAGGCGTTGCGCGGGGTGGTGACGATGGGTTCGCCCTTGAGGTTGAACGACGTGTTGAGGACCACGGGCGTGCCCGTGGCCTCGCCGAAGCGCTCGATGAGGCGGTGGTAGCGGGGGTTGCGCTCGCGCACCACCGTCTGGAGCCTGCCGGTGCCGTCCACGTGGGTGACGGCTGGGATGGCGCCTTGCATCTCCCGCTTCACCGGAGCGACCATGAGCATGTAGCGCGGCGGGTAGTGGCTCTCTATGTCGCCGGGGAACTCGAAGTACTCGCCGGCCCTGCCGCTCACCACCGACGGGGCGAAGGGGCGGAAGGGCTCGCGGAACTTTATCTTTATGTTGACCACGTCCTTCATCTCCTCGCGGCAGGGGTTGGCCAGTATGGAGCGGTTGCCCAGGGCCCTCGGTCCCCACTCGAAGCGGCCCTGGTACCAGCCCACCACGCCGCCGCCCGCAAGGGCGTCGACGACCCTGTCGACGAGCCTCTCTTCGTCCTCGATCACATGGTGGCGTATGCCCTCTTCCCTGAGGAAGGCGTCCACCGCCTCGTCGCCGTACTCCTCGCCCAGGTAGGCGTCCTCCATCACGTAGCTGCGGCGCCTGCCGAGCAGCACGTGATGGACGTAGAGGGCCGCGCCCGCGGCGCCGCCGGCGTCTCCGGCCGCCGGCTGTATGAATATGCGCTCGAAGGGCGTCTCCGCCAGTATGCGGTAGTTGGCCACGCTGTTGAGGGCCACGCCCCCGGCAAGACACAGGTCCTTGAGCCCCGTCGCGTCGTGGAGCGAGCGGGCCATCCTGAGCAGCATCTCCTCGGTCACGAACTGGATGCTGGCCGCCACGTCGGCGTAGTACTGGTTGCGCTCCATCTCGGCCTTCGTCGGCTCGAGCGGGTCGTCGTAGAGGCTCGTGCGCTCCGTTACGAACCGGGCCTTCGGGTCGCGGGGCTCGCCGAAGAGGCGCTCGAACTTCTCGGTGAAGGTGCGTTCCCTGTGGTAAGGATAGGAGAAGTAGGACATGTCGAGACGGAAGGAGCCGTCTTCGGCCGCGTCGAGCAGCTTCCAGACCTTGTCGACATGGCGGGGCTCGCCGTAGGGGGCCATGCCCATGACCTTGTACTCGCCCTCGTTGACCTCGAAACCGAGGAAGGCGGTGAAGGCCGAGTAGAGCAGCCCCAGCGAGTGCGGGAAGCGTATCTCCCTTGTGAGCTCCACGCTGTTGCGGCCGCCGCCGTCCCAGTCGGCGCTCGCCGTGCCCATGGCCGTCGTCGCCCACTCGCCCACGCCGTCGACGGTTAGGACGGCCGCCTTCTCGAAGGGAGAGCAGAAAAAGCTGCTCGAAGCGTGCGAGAGGTGGTGCTCGACAAAGAGTATCTTCTCCTCGGGCACGCCGAGCTTCTCCTTAATGATGCTCTTTACCCAGAGCTTTTCGCCGAACCAGTTGAGAAGCGACTCCCGGAAGACCCGGCATCCCTTCGGGTAGGTGCCGAGGTAGGTCATGAGAAGGCGCTCGAACTTGAGCAGGGGCTTTTCGTAGAAGACCACGTAGTCGAGGTCCGCCGCCTTTACGCCGGCCCTGGCCAGACAGAAGGCCACGGCCTTCTCGGGAAAGCCGGAGTCGTGCTTCCTGCGCGAAAAACGTTCCTCCTCCGAGGCGGCGACTATGCGGCCGTCCCGCAGAAGGGCCGCGGCCGAGTCGTGGTAGAAGCAGCTTATGCCTAAGATGAGCAACTGTCGATCCCTTGAGAATCCGGTTTCGGGCGGGCGGAGTACGCGCGCCGGACGCGGCGCTCAGAACTGCCTTTTAGCGTCCTGGAGCGTGGGGGCCGCCGCCTCGCGGTCGACCCAGTAGGAGGCGTTCCTCTTTCTCTTCATGGAGAGGGGATCGGAGAAGAGCCTTGCGCCGACCCCGAAGGGGAGCATGATAACGAAGTAGAATACGGTGAGTATGACCCTCGAGTTGAACTCGCCGATCTTTACGGCCAGGACCTTCCACTTCTCCCAGAGTCTTTTCATGTCATCGATCCGCCGGTCTCCGCGCGGCCCCGCCTCTGTTGTTCGGTTCTTCGGCTGTACCGGGGGTCGGCCCGCGCCAGGCGGAATCTTTACGCCTTTGCGGCCCGAACCCCCGGCACAGCCCCCCCGATGCAGCCGGCGCGGGCAGTCCTGGGGGAAACGTGGGGCTGTGACCCTTTTACAAAAAGGTTCCCTCAGTGCAATAAATCAGAGCTTCCCTAAAAGAGCGTGTATATGAAGGGCGCCACGGCCGAGCCCTGGGTGAAGACTATGAGCAGCCCGAAGAAGAGCAGCATCGCCACCATCGGTATGAGCCACCACAGCTTCCTCGCCCAGAGAAAGGCGATGACCTCGCCGGCGATGCCTAACTTCGTGCGCGCGCGCTCCACTATGCCCATGGGAACCCCCCTGAGACCCACCCCGGTCGTTTCGTCTTCCGCCGACGGAGTAGCGAAAGGACCTCCGCGGCGACAGTCCTGTTATAGTATCAATACAATGGCGCGGCGGTCAATGAAAAGTTGGCGCGGAGAGCGCCTTCGGATCGCAACGGCGTAATCAATGGAAGCTTCCGGGGAAGGGGACGGCGTCTTTGGAAGAGACTACTCCGGCCTGTCACGTGCCGTCATCGCTCGACCGGCAACATGCAAGAGGCATCTCCCCCGTCCACTCACCCCGTGGCGGTCGGCCTGGAGACTCCGCCCGCGCCAGGCGGGGTTTCTTTACGCCTTTGCGGGCAGAATCTCCAGGCCGAC
>DRME01000016.1 GCA_011375175.1 Deltaproteobacteria bacterium
AAACTTTCTGTAGAAAGTTTCCCCCGGACCCCCTTCAAAGACTTTTAATACGACTTGGTTTCCCCCTGTTTTGCCAAGCAAAACAGGGGGAAACCAAGTCGCGTTAAAAGTTTTTGGAGGGAGTCTGAGGGAACCTTTTTACAAAAAGGTTCCCTCAGGGTCATTAATGGATATTGCGCCCTTGTGGTGTTTTCTCTCGGAGGTCGAGGCTCGGCGTTCCGTGCTGGCGTCCTTTCTTTTCGACTCCCGAGCAGGCTTCGTAGAAGAGCGACGCCTCGATGAGCACCATTGTCATGAGCTTGCCCTTCTCGGAGAGGGAGCTGAAGAGCTTGACCATCGTAGAGACGCGGTGGTCGGCCATTACGGCGTCGTCGACGGAGAGGTCGAGGATCTCTGTGAGCCTGATGAACTCGTCGAGGGTGATGGGCGCCAGTCCACGCTCCATGTCGAGGTACTCCGAGGCGTCGCGTCCGAGAGCCACGGCGAGCTCCCCCGGTGTAAGTCCCTTTTCCTTGCGGGCCTGCTCGACCTTGCCGAGCAGCTTTCTTACCGACCTCATCATAGTCCGTTCACCTCCGGCCTCACGGATTAAGGGGCGGCAGGCCCCTTTGCCGGGGGATGAGGGTCTCCCCTCAGGCCCCTGACGCTGCGAACGTTCATTGCGCGGCTTCTCCATCCACCGGCCCGCCGGTGTCGTGACAGCCCTCTGTAAGTATAAAACATTTTCAGCCGTTTTGCGCGGATCTCGCAAAATTTTTGGAGGGAATCTGGGGGGAGAGGGGTTTTGACTGCTTCTTCAAGAGGTTTCCCCGGCGCAACAGACCGGAGTTTCCTTCCTGGCCGCGTCGGCGAAAGCGGTCTCTTCTCAGGCGCCGAACTCGGCTGTCAGGGCCTCCATGTCTTTTTCGTCGCAGAGGATCGAGAGGTGGTCGCCCTCCATGAGGCGGAAGCCTCTGCCGGCGATGAAGTACTCGCCGTTGCGCTGCACGACCGTCGGCAGGGCGCCGGGAGGCAGGTCGAGCTCGTCGATCTTTACGGCGTGTTCCGGCTTCCTCAGTATGGCCGTGAAGACTCGTATGGAGCCTCCCACGAGCGTGGAGAGCTCGAGCGCGTGGGGTCTTCTGGCCATGTCGGCCATCTGCTTCGCCGCGGCGATCTTGGGGTTCACTATCTCCTCCATGCCGAGCTTGCGGCAGACGGTGTTGAAGGCCGGGTCGTCGAGCCTGATGATGACGCGATCGATGCCGTACTCACGGGCCACAACCGCCGTTATGACGTTCATGTGGTCGTCCCCGCTGGCCGCCATGACGAGGTCCGCATCCTCTATTCCCGCCTTTTCCAGCAGGTCCGGCCTTGTGGCGTCACCGCATACAACCATCACGTCGAGTTCGGAGGCGAGCACCTCGCATACCCCCCTGTCTTTCTCGATGACCGTCAGGTCGTGACCGGCGCACGAGAGTGTCTCGGCCGCCACGCGCCCTATGTCGCCGCCGCCGCTTACGATGACCTTCATGAAGACCTCCCCGCAAGGAAAACTCCGATTACCTCAAAAGACCTCTGACGCCCCGCGGGCCATCCCGATTCTGCAAGCAGAATCGGGATGGCCCGCGGGGCATTAAAAGTCTTTGAAGGGGGCTGGTACCCGCATCCGCCGCCCTGGGGCGGTCCTCTGGAGGTTCGGCCCGCGAAGGCGTAAAAATCCCGCCTGGCGCGGCCCGAACCTCCAGAGGACCGCCAAACAGCCGAATAACATACGAGGGGGGTCTGGGGCAAACGCGGGCCTGCGGCCCTTCTTCAGAAAGCCCCGGCAGAGCCGATCGGGTCTCCCTAATCCTTCAACTCCATTGGCTTGCCGCAGCACACCAGGGTGCCTCCGCCGGCGTGGATCACCTCCACCTCGTTTCCGCAGATCTCGCACCTGTACTTCTCTCCCACCTTCGTGGCCATCGCTTTCACCTCCTTTCGTGAAACGTCTTGACGCCGTCTCTGAAGACGGCGGTGTGGCCGTGCAGCCTTATAATGCAGAAGGTATCGGGATATGGGTAGGATCGCCCTCTTAGCGCCGCAGCCTCGCTGAAAAGTACTCGATAGTGCGCACCAGGCCGTCGTCGAGACCCACCATGGGGCGCCAGCCGAGCTCCCTTTGCGCAAGCGTTATGTCGGGCCGCCTCTGAACCGGGTCGTCCGGCGGGAGCTCCCTGAAGACGATCTCCGAGGAGCTGCCGGTCAGCTCCTTGACCTTGCGGGCCAGCTCCAACACCGTGAACTCGCCGGGATTTCCGAGGTTCACCGGCCCCGTGAGCCCGTCGCGCTCCATCATCCTGACGAGCCCGTCCACCAGGTCGTCCACATAGCAGAAGGACCTCGTCTGTGAGCCGTCGCCGTAAACGGTCAGCGGCTCGCCGCGCAGGGCCTGGACGATGAAGTTGCTCACCACGCGGCCGTCGTCCTCGAGCATCCTGGGGCCGTAGGTGTTGAATATGCGGACCACCCGTATGTCCACGCCGTTCTGTCTGTGATAGGAGAACATGAGGCTCTCGGCGCAGCGCTTGCCCTCGTCGTAGCAGGAACGAAGCCCGATGGGATTGGCGTTGCCCCAGTACCCCTCGGGCTGGGGGTGAACCTTCGGGTCGCCGTAGACCTCGGAGGTAGACGCCTGGAGCACCCTGGCCCTCACCCGCCTGGCAAGCCCCAGCATGTTGAGAGTACCCATTACGTTGGTCTTTATGGTCTTGACGGGATTGTACTGGTAGTGGACCGGAGAGGCCGGACAGGCGAGGTTGTATATGCGGTCCACCTCCAGGAGGATGGACTCTATGACGTCGTGACGTATGAGCTCGAAGCGGGGCTCTCCGAGCATGTGCATGATGTTGTGCTTTCGCCCAGTGAAGAAGTTGTCGAGACATATGACCTCGTC
>DRME01000017.1 GCA_011375175.1 Deltaproteobacteria bacterium
AGAAGGGCCATAGGCCCACGTTTCCCCCAGACCCCCTTCAAAGACTTTCAATACGAGTTGGTTTCCCCCTGTTTTGCCAGGCAAAACAGGGGGAAACCAACTCGCATTAAAAGTTTTTGGAGGGAGTCTGAGGGAACCGTGGGTCAGTGACCCTTTTACAAAAAGGTTCCCTCAGAGCAATAAATCAGGGTTTCCTTAAACGGCGCTCCGGTGCGTGTCGAGGAGCGGCGCACGGGGCAGAGACACAAAAAGTCGGGAGGAGGTTTTGGGAAATGAAAAGACTGCGTAACGAGAGTGGCTTTACGCTGGTGGAGCTCGCCATCGTGCTCGTCATAATCGGGCTGATCCTCGGCGTGGTGCTCAAGGGCCAGGAGATGATAAACAACGCGAGCATAAAGAGGGCCTACAACCTGCAGCGCGAGATCGTCGCCGCCGTCTACACCTACTTCGACAGGTACGGCAAGTACCCCGGCGACGACAACACGGCCCAGTCGCGGTGGTCCGGCGTGACCAACGGCAACGACAACGGCCAGATAAACGGTTTCTCCGTTGCCTGCGCCACCGGCACCACCACCGAGACCTGTCAGGCCTGGCGGCACATGCGAAACGCCAACCTCATCACCGGCGCGGCCACGTCGGCCGAAAACCCGGGCAATCCCTACGGCGGTGTTGTCGGCATAGGCTACGTGACCGTCCAGGGTGTGTCGGCCCACTGGGTTGGGCTGAGCGACGTGCCATACGACGCCTGCCAGGTCATTGACCGCCAGTACGACGACGGCGTTTACAACACGGGGGCCATAAGGGGTTCGGGCAACTACGACACGGCGACCTCCGGCGTCTTCACCCTCTACTTCAGGCTCTGAGGCGGCGTCCCCCGAAGGGGGGGCCTTGTTTGCGCCCTCTGCCGATGTCTCGTCTCGGCCCGCCGCGTCCGCAGTGTCGTGGCGGGGCCGGGGCAGACCACCGCCCCCGGGGGCCGCAGGGCGGGGAGATCGCGTGTTGCGCTGGGTGGGTCTTCTTCTCATATCGACGGGCTACTACCTCATGTGGAGCCTCTCGCCCGACTCCGAGCTCCGGGAGATCGTCTATTATACAAAGCTCTCCATAGTGCTGACACTCGCCGGCGGGGCGTTCTTTGCGATCGACATGTACAGGCGCGCCTGAACGCGGCCGCGGGGGCGCTTATCGCATCGCCATGGCTTGGAATAAGGAACAAAGGGGTTTCACGCTCGTAGAGATCGCCGTCATCCTCGTGGTCATCGGCATACTGGTGAGCATGGGCGCCGGCATGATGGCCATGCTCACGAAGAGGGCCAAGCGTAACGAGACCAAGGCCATGGTCGACTCGGCCGTGGAGGCCGTCGTGGGATTCGGCGCTTCGAGCGGGAGGCTTCCCACGACCGCCGAGTTCCCGGGCCTCGTGTCGTCGGTGCGTGACGCCTGGGCCAAGACACTCCTCTACGTGCCGGACACGAACATGACCGCCACGGCCACTGGAGGCATATGCGGCAGGAAGACCACGTCGCTTACGGTGCGGACCTGTCCCGACGCGGCCTGCGCCTCGCCGTCGAGCACGGTGTCGGACGTGGCGCTGCTCGTCATCAGCGGCGGC
The DNA here is from genome assembly GCA_011375175.1 of Deltaproteobacteria bacterium. Lineage (NCBI taxonomy): Bacteria > Pseudomonadati > Myxococcota > Myxococcia > Deltaproteobacteria bacterium. The sequence continues at coordinate 1,613 of DRME01000017.1, forward strand.
GGCAACTACAACATCCAGACGTCCGGCTCCTCCACGATCAACGTCTACGACTACGGGGTGACCGGCGTGGACGACTACACTTCCGACATGAACAGGGCCGAGGAGTATGACGACATCGTGCGCTGGCTCACGCTCAACGAAGTGCGGATAAAGGCGGGATGCACGGGAGCGCAGCTCAGGGTGGTCAACACCGAACTTCCCGCCGGTACGGTGAGCAGCACCTACTCGGCCAGCATATACGCCGACGGCGGTGTGCCCTTCACCGCCGGCGGCAGCTACAGGTGGTGCATCGAGAACGCAAGCGGCACGCTGCCGGCGTGGATATCGAGGACGCCGGCCTCTACACCGGTGAGCACCAACTGTCAGGGTGTGGCCGAGACACTGTGGGGCCAGGGCAACACCCTCACCCTGTCGGGCACGCCGACGGCTGCTGGCACTACGAGCATCATAGTGTTCACCAGGGACAACAACGACACCGGCGGGGCGAACGACAACATTGCGCGCAGGGCCTTCGTCCTGACCATAAGTTGACGGCCCGCCGTCGGAGGGGGCGGTTGAGGTGGCCCGGACCGTTGTAGTAAGCCTTGAAGACGACCGCGCCACGGTGCTCTACGGCTCGTACAAGCGGGGCCGCGTGAGCATCGACGACGCGCTCAGGCTCGGTGAAGACGGCCTCGACGACTTTCTCGCCAAGGAGAAGACCAGAGAGTTCGTCGTCGTCAAACACTTCAGGGAGTCTCACCAGGATACCGTCGTGGTGCCCAACCTCAGGGGAGGGTACCTGCGCAGGGTCGTGGCCTCCGAGGCGGCGAGGATATCGCCGTACCCGCGCCACTGCTTCACCTTCATAGCCGGCGAGCCCTATATGTCGGGAGAGAGGAAGGTGCGCGACGTCTTCCTCTATATCGTCGACGCCGCCGAGGCCGAGGAGACGATAACCCGTTTCGCCGCCCGCAACAAGGTCGTCAGGGCGCTCATCCCCGACGCCCTCGCCGTGGCCTCGCTCATGCGCTCCGCCCTGCCGGCCTCCTCGACTCTCTGCGTCTTCGGCTCCGGCGTGGAAAAGGGGCTCTTGTTCGTGGACGAGGGCAGGCTCCGGTTCGTCAGGTTCATCCAGTCCCACGGCGAGGGGCTCGACGACTTCGACGTGGCCAACATCAACATAACGATAAACTACTGCCGCCAGAAGCTCAAGGCCTCTCCATCGGCGCTCATGCTGGTGGGCGAGGTGGGCCGCAACTACAGCGCCGAGACGCAGCCCCTCGTAGCCGCCGCCTGCATGCTCCCCGTCCACGCCGCGCCGGGAGCGCAGGACGCCTATCTGGACCTGGCTGTGCCGCTTTCGGCCTTCTTCGCGGAAAGGGACCTCGACGTCTCTCCGCCCGAGTACGAGAGGATACTCTGGACGCGCAGGTTCCTGCGCTCCTCGGCCGTGCTATGGGCCGGCATGGCGGTGGTCTGCGCCATCTACGCGGCCTTCATGTTCCAGCGCCTGAGCTGGCTCAACGAACGGCTCGACGAGCTGCGCGCCGAGCTGCGCGACATCGACGCCGTCATGGCCTCCTACGAAGAGACGAAGGCTCGGTTCGAGGGCTACAGGGCCTTTGTGGAGCTCTTCAACAGCGGGGTGTCGGAGGCCGACGTGGCGTCGTTTCTCGCCGTCCTCTCGGAGGTGACGCCGCGGAGCATCGACCTCGCCTCCTATTCGCTGGAGATGACGGCCGAGGGCCTGAAGGCGAGGCTCGACGGCAGGATAAAGGGCAGGAAGTTCGTCAGCCTCGAGGTCTACTACCGGGACTTCATCGAGGCCATCGAGTCGAGGGACGCCATGGAGGTCCGCTCAAGCCGTCTCGAGCTCTCCGACAGGAGCTTCGTCATGGAGGTCTTGTACCGGTGAACGTCCGTTATCTCCTCAGGGGGGCCGTGCGCAGCTACATGGCCGTGGGCGTCGTCTTCTCGCTGCTGCTCTTCGCGGCGGTCTTCGTGTACGGCTACGAGCGGGGACTGAGGGAGTCCATCGGGAGGTTCGAGGCGCTCAGGGCCAAGGCCGAGCGCGTGCGGGGGGCGACCGCCTCGATGGTCTCGGTCATGGAGCGCATAAAGGGAATGCTGCCCGACGACTACGACGGGCGCACCCACAGGGAGCTCATGCTCCTTACGCTCGACGCCGTCAACGAGAGGATAAGGGGCAGGGTATCGGTGGCCAACTTCGTCGAGGAGTCGGGGGAGATCCGCCTGCCGGTCCACATGGAGATACCGGTGAAGAGGTACTCGACCTTCGTGAGCCACCTGGCATACATACAGTCCAGGGGGCTCCCCCGCTTCAGGATCGAGAGTGTGGCGGTGACGAGGATGGACGTGTGGCCCTGGCTCGTCGCGAAGATCGACGGCGCAATCGTCCTGCCGTCGACGAGGCTCGGAGAGGCGCCTGAGACGTCGGTGCCGGTCGTTGGGGGAAGCTGATGGAGCGGCGCATCAAGTTTTTCACCGCCCTTCCCCTGGTGATGCTCGCCGTCTCGATCCTGGCGGCGACCACCATCAGGTTCGAGACGGGGCTTACTCCCATAGAGCGGGCGCTTCTGGCCCTCGAGCCCGAACGGGTCGAGCTTGCGGGGCCCAGGCCCGTAAGGGTCGTCCGGCGTGTGTCAAGTCCCATAAGAAAGATAGTGAAGAGGGTTGCGCCCGCGCCAGCCGGGCGGAAGGCCGTAAAGGCCCCGGAGGTCCCGGACCGGGAGGCCGGGCAGGAGCGGGCGGCGGCCGGGCCCCCGGCGCCTGCGGCGCCTGAGGTCCG
>DRME01000018.1 GCA_011375175.1 Deltaproteobacteria bacterium
ACCCCCTTCAAAGACTTTCAATGCGAGTTGGTTTCCCCCTGTTTTGCCAGGCAAAACAGGGGGAAACCAACTCGCATTAAAAGTTTTTGGAGGGAGTCTGAGGGAACCTTTTTACAAAAAGGTTCCCTCAGTGCAATAAATCAGAGCTTCCTTCAATCGGAGTCTCCTTCATATCTCCATGAGGCCGAGGGCTTTGAGGGCAAGGCTCTTCATGGCGGGCCTGCCTTTTCTGGTAAAGTATATCATCGCCTCCTCGGCGCGCTTGTCGCCGAGGCGTCCTATGGCCTCGAGGGCCCGCTCTATGACGCCCGGGTCTCTGTCCTTGAGCATCTTCATCAGATAGCCCAGGAGTTTGGGCTCGCGGAAGCGGGTTATGGCCTCGACGGCCACGCGCCTTACGACGGGGCTCTCGTCGCCGAGGGCCTCGACCAGTGTGGACAGCACGCGGGTGTCGCCGTGATTGCCGAGTTCGCGCACGGCGGCGGCCCTCACGTCCTCCTCGGGGTCCTTGACGGCCTTGACGAGCAGCCTGAGCACGTCGTTTCCGCGCAGCGGCGAGATGCCGTAGATGGTGCGCAGCTTGGTGACCTTGTCGCCCGTTGCGAGATTGCGCTCGAAGACGGGCATCCTTTCACGCATGTCGAGCCTTTCGAGCGCCTCGGCCGCCGTGGCCCTCACGTGCTCATCATCGTCGTCGAGGGCGTCGACGAGCACTTTCTTGCGTCTGTCCATACCGCTAAATCTACCAGATAGGTTTTTCAGTTGCAAGGGGAAAGCTCAAGCCAGCGCTCCATGGCCCGGAGCGCGCGGGCGGCGGTGTGGGCCCGCCTCTTCCTGCCGCCCCCGCCTCCCGGAAGGAGTCCGAAGTTGGCGTTCATGGGCTGGAAGCGCTTTACCGACCCGTCCGTTATGTAGGCTGCGAGCGAGCCCGTCATGGTCTCGCGCGGCGGAGGCCGGAAGGCGGCGCCGGCGGCGAAGGCCGCAGCGCTCATGCCGGCCACGATCCCCATGGCGGCGGACTCGCAGTAACCCTCCACACCGGTGATCTGACCGGCGAAGAAGAGGCCCGGCGCACCCCGCAGCTCGAGCGCCGGCGTCAGGAGCCTGGGCGAGTCGATGTAGCTGTTGCGGTGTATCTTTCCGAGCCTTGCAAAGCGCGCCCTCTCGAGCCCCGGGATCATGGTGAAGACCCGTTTCTGCTCGTCGTAGGCCAGGCGTGTCTGGAAGCCCACCATGTTGAAGAGCCTGCCCTCGCGGTCCTCCCTCCTGAGCTGTACGACGGCGTAGGGCCTCTCCCCCGTGCGGGGGTCCGTGAGTCCCACGGGCCGAAGGGGACCGAAGAGCGGCGTTCTGAGCCCCCGCTCCACCATGGCCTCTATGGGCATGCACCCCCGGTAATAGGGTATCTCCCTGTCGAAGTCGTGGAGCGGGGCCCTGCGGGCGTTGAGGAGTTCTACGGCGAAGCGCTCGTACTCGCCGCGCGTCATGGGACAGTTGATGTAGTCGGCCCCGCCGCGGCCGTAGCGCGAGGCGGCGAAGGCCACGTCCATGTCTATGGTCTCGCCGTAGACTATGGGGGCCACGGCGTCGTAGAAGTAGAGGCCCCCGCCCCCCGCCAGGCGGCGTATCTCGTCGGCCAGCGCGCCGGCCGTGAGCGGTCCCGTGGCGATGACGAGGGGCCTCGCGGCAGGCAGTGACGTCACCTCCCCGCGCCTTATCTCAACGCCCGCGGCCTCGAGTGCACCCGTAATATAGTGCGAGAAGGCCTCGCGGTCCACGGCGAGGGTCTTTCCGGCGGGCACCCGGCTGCCGAGCGCCGCCTCGACGACGAGCGAGCCCATGCGCCGCATCTCCTCCTTGAGGAGCCCGGCGCCGTTGTCGATGTCCTCGCTCTTGAGCGAGTTGCTGCACACCAGCTCCGCGAGCCCCCCGGTCCTGTGGGCAGGCGTGAGTTTCAGCGGCCTCATCTCGTAGATGACGGCCCGAAGCCCCCGGCGCACGGCCTGCCAGGCCGCCTCGCAGCCCGCAAGTCCGCCTCCTATGACGGTTATCTCCACGGCGCGTCACCTCCTCTGAAATCTTAAGGAACCTCCGATTCATTGCACTGAGGGAACCTTTTTGTAAAACTGAGGGAACCTTTTTGTAAAAAGGTTCCCTCAGACTCCCTCCAAAAACTTTTAATGCGAGTTGGTTTCCCCCTGTTTTGCCAGGCAAAACAGGGGGAAACCAACTCGTATTAAAAGTCTTTGAAGGGGGCCTGGGGGAAACTTTCTACAGAAAGTTTCCCCCGGAGTAATCGAAGGGTCTGGGGGAAACGTGGGCCTGTGGCCCTTCTACAGAAAGTTTCCCCCAGGACTCTCCCCATATCATAACACCGGCAATGAGCCGGCGGCAAAGAATTTGCGGCCGGCGCGGGCTTGAAAAGGGCGCGGTCTCTGTGATAGATTCCCTCCCATGGAACTCAAAAGGGCTCACATCAGGGTGACCGGTCTCGTGCAGGGCGTCTACTTCAGGGCCGAGACAAGGAGCCAGGCGCGGCGGCTCGGCCTTGGGGGCTGGGTGCGCAACCTCCCGGACGGCTCGGTCGAGGCCGTGGCCGAGGGGGAACGAGGGGCCGTGGAGGAACTCGTCCGCTGGTGCCGCAAGGGCCCTCCCGCGGCGAGGGTCGACGACGTGGAGGTCCGGTGGGAAGAGTACGAAGGCGGCTTCGACGGCTTCGACATAAGGTACTGACTCCGGCGGTGAGGAAAGACGGCCAGTGGCGGCCCCTGTTCGCGGCGCTCGCTGCGGCGGCCGTGGCGGCCGCAGGCTGCGCAGGCCACGGCGGAGGGCCAGCCGGGCCGCTCATGCTCCGTCCCGCCGAGACCGATGTCCCCGGCTACTCGACGCAGGCGCGCTCGGCGAGCTTCACCGCCGGCGGCCTGCGCGTAACGCTCCATCCCCTTGCGCCGGACGAGCCGTCGGGCTCGGCGCTCATCGACGGCCTCGCGGCCGCCGGCTTCGTCGTCATAGCCATGGAGATAAGCAACTCCACGAACGCCAAGGTCGTCTACAACCCCATATACACGGTCATGCGCGACGACGAGCTGGGTTACGAGAAACCACTCGACCTCACGGACTTCCACGCCATGGCAAGAGAGATGGACGAAGGAGGACGGCTTCTCTCGGAAATCGAGGGCCGCATCTACGACCTCGTCGAGGTGATCGGACCGGACCGCGCCGTAAGAAGACACCTCGTCTTCCGGCCTCCGGACCCCGAGGCCCGCCGCGCCGAGATCACGATGGATCAGGTCTACGTGGGAGCGACCGTAACTCGGTTGCGCTTCTCCTTCGAGCTGCTTGCCGCCGGGAGGCGTCCCTGAAGCAAGACCGTCAGACGACGCCCTCTCTTCAGGGCAGGAGCCGGCGCACCTCCTCCCTGGCCGAGTCTATCGACTCCCTCGCCTCCCTTGCCGACCTGTCGAGCTTCTCCCTGTACTCGCCGAGCTTGCGTCCCGCCTCCTCGGTCTTCTCTCCCAGCCGCTCGAGGTATGACGGTCCGTCGAAGACGAGAAAGGCTATGAAGAGCGCTATGCCTATGACGATCCCTATGATTATACGTTTCATGCAGGCTCCTTTCCCTCAGGCGGAGCGGTCCCTGTTGCGGCCCTCCGGCCGCGGTCCTTACCGGAGGCGCCGCGGCCGCCGCGCGGGCGCTCACCGTCGCTTGAGTCTCAGCGCCAGGGCGTAGGCCTCGCTGCGCGATATGTCAAAGCTCGCCGCCGCGGCCCTCGCCGCCTCCCTGAGCGCAAGGCCCGAGTCGAGCAGCCTTGCGAGCTCGGCCTCCACGTCGTCGGCCGACGCGGCGGCGGGCTCGGTCCTGACGGCGATGGTCACCTCGCCTCTGGTCCCGCCGCCGGCGAGCTTGCCGGCAAGCTCCGTCAGGCGGCCGCGGACCACCTCTTCGTGCAGCTTCGTCATCTCGCGGCCCACGACGGCCTCCACGTCGCCGAGCTCTGCGGCCATCTCGGCGAGCGTCTTGCCGAGCCTGCGCGGCGACTCGAAGATCACGTAGGTGGAGGGCCGCGCCTTCATCTCAAGCCACATCTCCCTGCGCCGTCCGGCCGCCGTGGGGACGAATCCGAGAAAGGTGAAGCGCTCGGTGCCGAGGCCGGCCACGCTTAAAAGGGCCGTCACCGCCGACGGGCCGGGCACGGCCTCGACCCTCACGCCCCGGGCCGCCGCAAGGCGCACGAGCCTGTAGCCGGGGTCCGAGACGCCGGGCGTTCCGGCGTCGGTGACGAGCGCGACACTTCGTCCCGCCGCGAGCTTCTCCAGTATGAGCGCCGCCTTGCCGCGCTCGTTGTGCTCGTGGTAGCTCGTAAGGGCCGTCGCTATGCCGTAGCGGGCCAGGAGCCTTCCGGTGCGGCGCGTATCCTCGGCGGCCACGAGGTCCGCTTCCCCGAGGACCCGCACGGCCCTGAAGGTGATGTCCTCGAGGTTCCCTATCGGTGTGCCCACCACATAGAGCGTGCCCGGCGCCGCGGCGCCCTTCTCCTTACCTCTTCTCGAAGGCATGGGCCGCAAGGGCGATCATCACGACCGCGAAGACGGAGACGAAGGCCGTGTCGGCCCACAGGGGAAGCTCCGGGCCGAGCACGCCGCCCGGCGGAAGCAGGACGTGCTTGAACGAGTCTATGCCGTAACTCAGCGGATTCATGTACACCAGGGGCCGCAGAAAGAGCGGCAGGGTGGTCACAGGGTAGAGCGCGCCGCTGAGGAAGAACATGGGCAGCACGATGAAGTTCATTATGACGTTGAAGCCCTCGAGGCTCGTGAGGTGCGAGGCCACGAAGAGCCCGAAGGCCGTGACGGCCAGGGACAGCAGCGTTATGAAGAGGACCATGGCCGCCGCCTCGCGCAGCCCCACCTCAAGGCCCAGCACCGGCGCTATGAGCAGAAGCGCCGTGCCCTGGAAGAGCGAGAGCGCCGTGCCGCTTACGAGCTTTCCAACCACTATGGTCACCCTCGATACGGGCGCCACGAGCATCTCGCGCAGGAAACCGAACTCCCGGTCCCAGACGACCGATATGGTCGAGAAGATGGAGCTGAAGAGTATGGTCATACCCACGACGCCGGGCATGATGAACTGCATGTAGTCGACGGAGGTCGAGCTCTCGACGATCTTCGTAAACCCCGCCCCGACTATGAAGAGCCAGATGAGCGGTCTTGCGAGGGTCGTCACCAGGCGGCCCCGCTGCCGGAAAAAACGCTTGAACTCGCGCAGCACTATGACGTATACGGCCCTGTAGGATATCACTTCTCGCGGCTTGCTCCCGTCACCGCCGGCCCGCGGGCTCGCCGGCATCGGAGTCGCGCATCTCGCGGCCCGTGTGGTGGAGGAAGACGTCGTCGAGCGTGGGACGCTTGAGGTTGACCGTCAGTATCTCGGTCGAAAGCGTTTCGAAGAGCCTGGGGATGAAGCGCTCGCCACCCTTTACTATGAGGACGAGCCCCGATCCCACGGAGGTCACCACGAGACCGAAGCGCTCCCTGATCTCCCTGGCCGCCCTGGCGTTGTCGCTTGTGCGAAGGAATATGCGATCACCCTTTATCGAGGCCTTCAGCCTTTCGGGCGTGTCGCAGGCGATTATGCGGCCGCCGTCGATTATGGCGATGCGGTCGCAGACCTCGGCCTCGTCCATGTAGTGGGTCGTCATGAAGACCGTGTTGCCCTCGTCCTTCTTCATGGCCCTTATGAACTCCCACACGCTGCTCCGGGTCTGGGGATCGAGCCCCAGGGTCGGTTCGTCGAGGAAGAGGACCCGGGGACGGTGCAAAAGCCCCCGCGCTATCTCGAGCCGGCGCTTCATGCCGCCCGAGAAGGTCTTGACGAAGTCGTCGCGCCTGCCCGAAAGCCCCACCACCTCCAGTATCTCGTCTATCCTCTCCTCCGCCGTCGCGCGCTCCATGCCGTACATGTAGCAGTGGAACATGAGGTTCTCCCGGGCCGTCAGCTCGTTGTCGAGCGTCACCTCCTGGAAGACGAGGCCGATGGAGGAGCGCACGAGCCGCGACTGCCTCATGCAATCGTAGCCGTTGACGAGGGCCGTCCCCGAGTCCGCGGAGAGCAGCGTGCAGAGTATGCTTATGGTCGTCGTCTTGCCGGCGCCGTTTGGTCCGAGAAAACCGAAGGTCTCGCCCTCGCAGACCTCGAAGCTCACGCCCCGCACGGCCTCGACACCGTTATAGCTCTTCCTGAGCTCCCTTGCCTCTATGACCGCCATGCCCTCTCCACGACGCCGGCCTCCCGGTGTGGACTTCCTTCGCAGGGGCCCCTCTCCCCCCTTGCCGCGCTCCCGGCCGGAGAGGTCCGCCCGCGCAAGGCGGGGGTATACGCCTTGGGCGAACGGACCTCTCCGGCCGGGAGCGGCGAAGGCACCGACGCTTGACGGCTCCGACCCCCGTCGCGGCCCCTCGGTCCCCTCCGGGCAGAGCCCTCCGATCAACAGCAATCCCCGCTTCCGCGCTTGAGGGTGAAGGCGAAGGTCGAGCCCTCGCCCGGCGCGCTCTCCACCGATACGGTGCCGTCGTGGGCCTGGATGATGTGTTTTACGATGGCCAGGCCCAGCCCCGTCCCGCCCATGGCGCGGCTCCTCGCCTTGTCGACCCTGTAGAACCTCTCGAAGATCCTCGGAATGTCGCCGGCCGGAATGCCGATGCCCGTGTCCCGCACCTCGACCCTTACGCAAGCGCCGTCGTCGCGGGCCGAGACCTCGACGCTCCCGCCGTTGGGCGTGTACTTTATGGCGTTGTCGAGGAGGTTGACGAGCACCTGCTCTATCCTGTCGCGGTCGCAGCAGACGGTCGGAAGCCCCGGCGGGACGCTTACGGCGAGCCCTATCCCCTTGTCGGCCGCCTGTTTTGCAAAGCCGGCGGCGCTGGCCGTTATGACCTCGCCCATGTCGACGGGGCGCGAGTCCATGACGAGCGGCTGGGACTCGAGCCGCGAGAGGGTGAGGAGGTCCTCGATGAGCCGGGTCATGCGCGTTGCATGCCTGTCTATTATGCGCAGGAACTCGGAAAGGGTGCGCCTGTCCTCGACGGCGCCGTCAAGGAGCGTTTCGGAGTAGCCCTTGATGCTGGCAAGGGGCGTTCTGAGCTCGTGCGAGACGTTTGCCACGAAGTCTTTTTTTATGGCCTCGACCCGTTTCTCCTCGGTCACGTCCTGCAAAAAGAGCACAAGCCGCGCGCCGTCGTCGCCTCTCAGCGGAACGAACCTGACCTTGTAGAACCTGCCGCCCTCGCAGAAGTCGATCTTGCCCTCGGGGATGGCGCCGCTGTCGATGAAGCGGTCCACGGCCCCGGAGACGGCGCCGTCGCCGATTATGGCGTCGAGGAGCTTCCCGCGGGGCTCTCCCGCGACGCGGAAGGATTCGATGAAGAAGGGGTTGGCGTGGACCACGCGGCGCGAGCTGTCGATTACGACCACGCCGGTGTGCATCTCCCTCACTATGGCGTCGAGAAGCGCCGCGTCGGTCATTGCGGCTCCTCGCTGAAGACGTATCCCTCGCCCCTGAGGGTCTCGATGCGGCTTCCGGCCTCCTTGAGCTTGGCGCGAAGCCTCCTTATGTGGGTATCGACGGTGCGGGGCGTGACGAAACGGTCCTCGCCCCAGACCCGGTCGAGCAGCCTCTCGCGGCTGAAGACGATGCCCGGCGAGCCCATGAGTGTGACGAGCAGCTTGAACTCCATGGCCGTGAGCCTCACCGTCTCGTCGCCGATCTTCACCTTGCGCCTTCCCCTGTCTACGGTGATCCCGCCCGAAGAGAGGGGCCGCTGCTGCCGGGCGGCTCCCTCTCCGGTGCGCTTGAGCACGGCCTTCACCCTCAGTATGAGCTCGCGGGGACTGAAGGGCTTGGTGATGTAATCGTCGGCGCCGAGCTCGAGGCCCACGATCCTGTCCACCTCCTCGCCCTTGGCGGTGAGCATGACGACCGGTATGGCCCGCGTCCTCTCCTCGGACCTGAGAGTTCTGAGGACCTCGGTGCCTTCCATGTTGGGGAGCATGATGTCGAGCACGATAAGGTCCGGCATCCTGCGCCGCGCCGTCTCTATGGCCTCGGGGCCGTCCGAGGCGAGCAGGACCTCGAAGCCCGCCCTGCGCAGGTTGTAGTCGAGGAGGTTGAGGATGTCCTCCTCGTCGTCGACGGCCAGTATTTCAGCCCTCCTCTTCACCGGACAGAAGCCTCTCCACCCTCTCCTCTACGTCGTCGCGCACGGCCCATGGAAGCTCTGATTTATTGCACTGGGGGAAACTTTCTGTAGAAGGGCCATAGGCCCCCGTTTCCCCCAGGGTAATTAATCAGAGCTTTCTATATTTTTAACACAGGGGGGCTTTTATTGGCAACGGGGAAATGGCGCCGCCCCGGTGCAGACAAAAAAAAGGGGGCTTCCGCAAAGGAAGCCCCCGGCCATACAGAGTTCCCCCCGATAAGGGCTCAGTAGTAGATCTGCCCCATTATCTGGACCTCGCTCTTCTTGTCGTCGTTGGCGAGCCAGCCCGAGGCGTTACGCTCGAACTCGGTCTGAACCCAGTTCACGCCCACCTTGGCCGAGTGGCCCTTGGGGTACCAGTTAAGGCCGACGGTGAGTATCTTCTCGGTCATGTCCGAGGAGTTGGAGTCCTGGTCGTACTGCTCGTAGCGGACCACGGGCTCGATGTCGGGACCGGTTATGAAGTAGCCGACCTGGCCGTACCAGCCCTTGGGCTTCGTCTCGGCGATGGCGGCGGCACTGGAGTCGATGGTCCACTCGATGTACTCGATCTGGCCGGTGAGCCCGCCGAGGTGACCGGAGAGGTCGACGTTGAAGAGGGTGCGGTCCTCCTCGCTGTTGCTGCCCTGGTACTCGATGCCGTTCTGTACGCCGTAGCTTGCGCCGAGGGTGAGGTGACGGCCCTTGCCCAGGTGCGAGTCCTTCTTCTTCTTCTCCACCCAGCCGGGCAGCGAGAGCTCGACCCTGGCGACGTAGACGGGGCTGGCCTTCTGAACCTTGTTGCCGCCCATTACGGTGTCGCCGTTTACGAAGCCGTCGGCAACGGCGAGGGCGTAGCGGACGACGCCGTCGGCGAAACCGCCGTGGGCCATGGCCATGAACTGATAGTAGTCCTTGAAGACGCCCTTGGCGGCCTCGGTGGAACGGGGCCTCGTGAGGATGAGCTGCTTGGACGAGGAAGTGAGCGACACCCTCGAGTAGGGGAGCTTCTTCCTGCCGAAGTGGAGGTTGAAGGCGTCGGCGAACTTGTAGTTCACGTAGGCCTGGTAGAGCTTTATCTTGTCGGTCATGCCGGTCTCACCCCAGTGGTCGCCCCTGAGTATGAGGGCGTAGGTGAGCTTCTTGGTCATGTGGCCGTAGAACTCGAGACGTATGCGCCTGAAGTAGAAGTCGCTCTCGCTCTCGTAAGCGGTGCCGGCCTCGTTGATCTCGAGGTCCCCTATGTCGAGACGGGGCTGGAGCCTTATCCGCACCTTGAGGTCCTTTTCGCCGCCGAGGTCGAACTTCGCCCCCTTGGTCTCGTCGCCGAGCAGGAACGCCTCGGACGAGGTGCTCAGGGCCGTGACAGCAAAGACCGAAAAGATCACCGCCACCAGAAATCTCCTCATCATTTCCCTCCTTTGAACAGATTACGGTTAGACTTCATCCACGATGCACGCCGCACCCCTCCGCACGGCCTATCGGTGAAGGGTGAAAAATATATAACAACAACTCCCTCTTGGCAAGAAAAAAAATGACCTCCATTGAAAAAACCGAAGAGACGCCTCCCCGTTGCCTTCCGGCGCCGCCGCAGAGGGACGGCGCCGGAAGGACGCGGACCATGGGGGTCTGGAGAGAGCCGCAGCCCCGCGGGGCTTCAGTTCTCCTTTATCTCGCGCTCGTTTATGGGCTGGACGGGTCTTACGCTCTTGGGGAAGAGCGAGGTGAACGTTGAGACCTGGTCCCGGCTCACCTCGACGGGCTCCTTGAGGACGTACCAGCTCACGCCCTCGGAACAGGGCGGCGTGGTGAGAGAGCCCATGTAGTGGTAGTAGGACCTGTCGAAGGGAAGGATGCCGCGCACGTCGATGGTGACGTCGGTGAGGGTCTTCTCCTTGCCGACCGTGTCGGGCAGGTTCTTCCATATGGTGTCTACGACGGCGTTCTTGGCGCCGATCTTGAAGAGCACGCTCACGACGGCCAGTTCCTTGTCGGTGTTCATGTGCACGAGGTGGGCCACCATGTCGTAGGCCTTGCCGTCGATCTTGTGTTCGCTGGGGCTGTGGAAGTGGAACTGCACGAGCTCGTAGGTCTTGCCCCCCACCGTTATGGTCGAACCGCGGTCGTAGTTGAGTTTTATGGTGTGGCCGTTGTTTATGACCGAAAGCTTGCTCGTCGAGTAGTTGAACCTGATCTCCGGCAGGTTGGCCTTCTTGGCGCCCCTGATGTCGATGGGCGACTGGCTCGTGCCTTCCTTGCAGGCCCTGAACTTATCGGAGAGGTCGCCCCAGTGCTCGGGGCCGCCCTCTCCCTCGTAGCCCCAGTGGGCGCCGTGGCCGTGCCCCTTGTGACCGTGACCCTTGTGGCCGTGGTCGGCCCCGGCATGGGCGCCGGAAGCCACCGAGAGCGCAAGGCCCGCCACGGCCGCCGCCACCAGTGTCCGCCTCCAAGACTTCTTCATCTGACCTCCTTTTACCTCCTTGGATTAGTGGGGAATGAAGCAGAGGTCATTTTATATATCAAGAACGTTCTCCAGGCAAGAAAAAAAAGAAGAAAGCTCTGATTAATTACCCTGGGGGAAACTTTCTGCAGAAAGTTTCCCCCATCCCCCCTTCAAAGACTTTTAATTCCCTGCGGATCACCCCGATTTTGCAAGTAAAATCGGGGTGATCCGCAGGGCGTTCAAAGTTTTTGGAGGGAGTCTGAGGGAACCTTTTTCCAAAAAGGTTCCCTCAGGGTAATCAATCAGAGTTTCCAGAACTTTTTTCACACCCCGGACGGTGCGCAAGGGACGGCCCCGCCGGGAGGACGGGACAGGCCGCGCGGTGAAAAGACGCAGCCCTTCAGCGCCGGGTGCCGCCGAGCTCGGTGGCCCTGAAGAACTTCAGGAAGTAGTCGACGCCCGACCAGATGGTGAGGGCGAAGGCGGCGGTGAAGAGCACCATGCCGAGGATGTGGAAGTCGACGCCCCGATAGGGATAGTGGATGATGAGCGGCGTTACGGCCACTATCTGGGCCACGGTCTTGGACTTGCCGAAGCGGCTCGCCTGGATGACGATGCCGTCCTTGGCGGCAACGGCCCGAAGCCCTGTGACGGCGATCTCCCGCCCGATGATGAGCGCCACCATCCAGGCCGGCACCCTGCCGAGCGGGATGAGCATAACGAGGGCGGTCACGATGAGGAGCTTGTCGGCCAGGGGGTCGAGGAACTTGCCCAGCGGCGTTATGATGTTCATGCGGCGCGCAAGGTAGCCGTCGAGCCAGTCGGTAAGGCAGAGGGCCGCGAAGACGAAGGCGGCCAGAAGACTCATGCCCCTTTCGGGAAAGATCATCAGCACGATGAGAAGCGGTGTGGCCGCGATCCTGGCGACGGAGAGACTGTTGGGCAGGTTCCAGAGATCGGTCTTCATATGCGTCTGCATGGGATACGGGGTCTTTCGCCGTCGAGGACCTGAGGGAATGGGGCCTTCAAAGCCCGCGCCTGTAATGGTCGCGCCAGCGCAGAACGCGCCTCACATACTCCCTCGTCTCGCGGAAGGGCGGCAGGCCGCCGTAGCGGCGGACGGCGTTCTCACCGGCGTTGTAGGCCGCCAGCGCCAGGACGGTGTCGCCGTCGAATACGCGCAGAAGCCGGCTCAGGTGCCTCACGCCGCCGTATATGTTCTGCGCCGGATCGCGCAGGTCGCGTACACCCACGACGCGGGCCGTCTCGGGCATGAGCTGCATGAGCCCCACGGCGCCGGCGGGACTGACGGCCTCGGGATCGAAGTCAGACTCGGCCTTGATGACGGCCTTAACCAGCGCCGGGTCGACGCCGTAGCGGCCGGCGGCCCTGACTATGATCTCGTTGAAGGAGCTGAGCGCAGGGGCCGGGCCGCCGCGCTCGGGCGCGACCCACTCGAAGCGGCCCGACGTGGGCACGTTCGTAAAGTGGATCACACCGTCGTCGTCGGTGTAGACATAGATGTCGGCAAAAAGTCTCGCCGGAAGGAGCACAACGGCCAGCGCCGCGAAAAGAAAGCCCTTGTTCACCCCGCCCGCCCCGGGCGGCCATGGCCGGCGAGCGCCGCTGCGGCGGCGGGTCGACGAAAGAAACGGAGTCTTCACCTTCACACCCCCGGTCTTCACCTTCGCACCCCCTTTGAGCCCGCCCACCCGGCCGCACCGGCCGGACAGTCTCCAGTCTATACCCAAGACCGGCCGAGGGCAAGCCTTTTTCTCCACTACCGACCTTTTCTCTTCGGAAGACTCCCCGCGCCGCTTTAGGGATGGTGCGCAAAGTGTCCGAGCTCGCCGTTACACGGAGCGGCCTCCGCGACGACCTCGCCGCGGGTCTTTCCGCACCCCTCGAACGGTCCCGTGGCGGCCGGTCCGCAAAGGCGTAAAAGACCGCCGCCTGGCGCGGACCGGCCGCCACGGGACCGCCTTCCCGCCCAAGGGAGGAGGGCCCCCTCCGGGCGGCTCAGAGGTCGTCGAAGCGGCAGGCGAGGACGGAGAGGGCGGCGATGGCGGCCGTCTCGGTGCGAAGGACGTTGCGGCCAAGCGAGACCTCCAGGAAGCCGGCGGCCCGCGCCGCGTCGATCTCGCCTGGGTCGAGCCCTCCCTCGGGGCCGACGAGCACGGCCACCGTCGCGTCGGCGGCGGCGAGCCTCCCGGCGGCGCCGTCGACGACGCGGTTTATCGGCTCAGGGCCGCAGCCCTGGGTCAGCAGGAGCTTGAGCGAAGACGGCGCCGCCAGCGCGAGCGCCCCCTCGAAGTCGGTGCACCTTTCGAGAGACGGAAGGTCCGGACGCCGCGACTGTCTCGCCGCCCGCAGGACCAGGTCCCACCAGCGGTGCGACTTGCGCTGCCGCCCGTCGCGCTCGGCAAGGGTTATGGAGCGGACCGACTCGAAGGGGACGATGCGGGCGACGCCGAGCTCCACGGCCTTTTCCATGACAAGCTCCATGCGCTCGCGCATGGGGAGGGCCTGGAGCAGCGTTACGGCCGGAGAGGGTCTCAGGGAAAAACCCGTCTCCTCGAAGACCGTGAGGGACGCGCCCCCATCGCCGAGAGACGTAAGCCGCGCACGGAGGAGCCTGCCCCCGCCGTCGACGACCGTGAAGGCCTCGCCCGCCCTCGGCCGCCACTCCAATAGGGCGCCCAGGTCCCCGCCCTCCACGGTGAAGGTGTTTCCCGGCGCAAGGGGGCCGCCCACCGTCACAAGCCCCTTCACGGCGGCGCTCATGCCGGGACGGCGCCGGCGTCCGCCCCCCTTTCGGCGGTCTCATCGGGCCAGAGCATGGCCTCCATGGTCCGAAGCAGCGGGCCGAAGGTGTCGGGCTCGCGGGCCGAGAGCGCCACGGCGCCGTACTTGCGGCACATGCGCCGCACGTAGGACGGATCGACGAGGTCTGTCTTGTTGAAGACGAGGAGTGTGGGGATACGGTCAAGCCCCATCTCTTCGAGCAGGCCGACCACCGTCTCCATGCGCCCTTCGAAACCGGGGCTTGAGATGTCGACCAGGTGGAGCAGCAGGTCGGCGTCCTCCATCTCCTCGAGCGTAGAGCGGAAGGCGCGCTTGAGGTCGGCCGGCAGGTCGCGGATGAAGCCCACCGTGTCGGTTATGACGGCGTCGCGCTCGCGGGGGAAGCGCAGCCTGCGGGTGGCCGTGTCGAGCGTGGCGAAGAGCCTGTCCTCGACGAGCGTCGAGCTTGCGGTCAGGGCGTTGAGAAGGGTGCTCTTGCCGGCGTTGGTGTAGCCCACGATGGATATGATGGGTATGCCGCTCTCGGCGCGGCGGCGGCGGCGCTGGCGGCGGCCGCGCCCCAGGGACTCGAGCTCCTTTTCGAGCCTCGTGATGCGCTCCTGGACGCGGCGGCGGTCGATCTCGAGCTTCGTCTCGCCTGGACCGCGTCCGCCTATGCCGCCCATGAGCCGGGATAGCGCCGTGCCCTTGCCCGTGAGAAGCGGGAGCCTGTAGCGCAACTGGGCGAGCTCCACCTGGACCTTGCCGTCGCGGGAGTGGGCCCGGCGGGCGAAGATGTCGAGTATGAGCTGGGTGCGGTCTATGACCTTGAGCTCCGTCACCTTCCCTATCTCGCGCACCTGCACGGGCGTGAGCTCCTGGTCGAAGACGAGCAGCGTCGCCTCCTTCTGTAGCGCCCTTATGACCACCTCCTTGAGCTTGCCCGAACCCATGAGGTACTTGGGATGGATGCGCCTGGGCCTCTGACAGAGGCGGTCTATGACGACCACGCCGCCGGTCGCGGCGAGTTCGGCGAGCTCGTCGAGGCGCTCGAGCTGCTCGTCGCGTGACGCCGTGGATACGCTCACCAGTATGGCGCGCTCGCGGCCGTCGTCTACGGCCAGGGCCGAGGCGCGGGCCATCTCCTCCTCGAGGGCCTCGATGAAGGAGTCCAGCGCAAGCGAGAAGGAGTGAAAGGGCACGGCCGGGGCCGTCTCCACCACGCCCGCCGTCCCTTCCCCCTCCGAGGGGCGCCCCTGCCGCCGACCGGGCGCAAGGAGATGGGCCGTATATATGTCGGCAGGCAGACCGTCCTCTCCCACGCCGATGGCCGCCATCATGTCCAGACGCAGCAGCGCCAGGTCGGTCAGGTCGTCGCGCGATAGCGGCTCGTTCTTCAGATGGGTGTGGACGCAGCGCACGCCCCGAAGCCGCCTGCGGCCCAGCGGGTAGTCCTCGAGCAGGGGGATGACTATCTCGCGCTCGTCGCCCACTATGACCGAGACGACGCGGCCGCCGCGGTCTATGATGACCCCTATCTGACGCCTCATGGCCCGCGAGAGCTCCGTCATGCAGCGGGCGAGCTCGGCCGTCACGAGGACGTTGGACGGCACCCTGCGCCTGTATATGCGCTCCAGCGCCCTGAGCCCGCTCGACTTGAGCCCCGTCGTGTTTCCATGAACCTGTGCTATGTCGAACCTCCTTTATTGAGGGACCTCTTTGTGAAAGGGCACAGCCCCCGGTTCCCCTTAATTACCCTGGGGGAAACTTTCTGAAGAAAGTTTCCCCCAGCCCCCCTTCAAAGACTTTCAATACGAGTCGTTTTCCCCCTGTTTTGCCTGGCAAAACAGGGGGAAAACGACTCGCGTTAAAAGTTTTTGGAGGGAGTCTGAGGGAACCGGGGGTCTGTGACCCTTTTACAAAAAGGTTCCCTCGGTGCAATAAATCAGAGCTTCCTTAAATTATACCACAAAGGGAGGGAGGCGGGAAAGCCGCCGGAAGGGGGGCGTTCTCAAAGACCTTGACAACGACCTCCTTTGAGACTATAGTGATCGTATCATACTCGGCGTCAGGCACCACCCACCTCATACGAAGAAGGGGGCGTTGCGCATATGAAGGGTGCAGCAGACCGGGCCGACGAGATCACGAACTCCTTGCAGAGCATCGTCGGCGAACGTTTCGTCCACAGCCTATCGAACATCATCTACAACCGCGTCTCCACCCTCTGGCACATGGACGCGGGCAACGAGCAACACCTCTCGCACATAGCCTCCAAGGTCGTGTGCGGCCTCTTCTGTCTCGAATACCTCTCGCACATCGACGACCACCTCAAGAAAAAACACAACATAACCAACCTCACGGACCGCAACCTCACCGACTCGGACAACATAGAAGAGACGCGCCAGCGGCTCTCGGAAGAGAAGGAGATAAGGGCGCTGGTGGCCGACGTGCTGCCGCTGCTGCGCAGGTTCGTGGACGCCGTGGACGCCGAGACCCTGGAAAGGGTCACGCAGGCGGCCCATACGGGAGACTACCTGCTCGCCTCTCTCGACGAGATGAGGAAGAACGGGGACCCCGACTACCCGCTGTGGCTCGCCTCGGTGCCCTATTACTACGAGAAGGACCTGACGAGCCTCGCCATAATGAAGACCCGCGACTACCTCGAGAACATCGAGGAGTTGATGCACAGGCCGTCCAACAGCCAGATACCTTTCGAGCTCATACCGCTGAGCGCCAAGAAGCCGGACCGCCGCATAAACTTAAGCCCCGTCTCCGAGAGCGAAAGCGGCTACTTCCCCACGGCCGGCCCCGCCGGGTCGAAACCGGCAGCGTCGAAACCTGCCGGGACCACCTCCAAGAGGAAGTCCAGGGGGTCGAAGGCGCCGAGGTCCGGCAGGCGGGATTGAATACCCGCCCCCCCGCCATGAAAGACAAGATTAAGTGTCTTGATCTTTATATAAAGAAGGTCTCAGCCGCCAGAAAGACCCGGTACGCCGAAAGACCAACGGTAAAGAACCTCTCCCTCAAGAGGGAGGTCAGCCACTCGACGAGGCTGCCAAGGCGCCGGGACAACTGCTTCAACCTTACGGTGACGGACCGGGTGACTTTCGGGGCCGGGGGCGGCCCTTTCAGGATAGAGGTGACGGTCGAGGGGGCGATCTACCTCAACGAGACCATGACGCCCTCCGAAATATCCACGCTCCTGGAGGACAAGAAGAACATGGACTATCTTGTCAACCAGAGCCTGCCCTACACCTGCGCCGTCATCGCCGATCTCACCGACAGAATGGGCTTCAGCCCCATAATCCTCGCCCCCAGGTCGCCGTCAGCCGAGGGTTGAAGATTGAATGTAGAGTTCCCTGTCGACGAAAAGAGCCTACGCTACATAGAAAGCCTCGAAGGCGACCCGGACATAAGCGCCATCCTCCAGATCCTCCTCGACAAGAAGAACGCCGACTTCCACAACTACGCCTCCATCATCTGCTTCTGCTACAAGGAGGAGGACCTGGCCAACCTGATGGACGTAAAGCACCTCCCCCGGAAGGTCAAGGCCTGGATAAAGCGCAAGAGCTTCGACAACGACCCCACGTACCTCAAGTTCTTCAGGCACCTCTACGCCCTGTACTCGAGCTTCCAGCAGACCTACGAGGGATGGGACAAGCTCGGCAAGTACCGCAGCCTCTTTCCCGAGTCATACGTCTACCACAAGCTTCTCGACAAGTACTCGGACATCAAGGACGCCGTCGTGAGCCGGGAGTGCTACATCGTCATAGACGGCTGGGACAGCCGCGTAGATCGAAGCCGCAAGGAGGGACAGAAGATGGACGCCGCCGCCTGGGACAGGGGCGCTCAGAGCGGCGAGGTCTACGAGGCGAAGGTGAAGGTCTACATAAAGGACAAGGAACACCAGCTCGAGTTCCTCGAAAAGATACACGAGGTGTCGGAAGGGAGGATATGCGCCGTGCTGGCCAGCTTCGCCCCCAAGCGGGTGGTGCTCAACCACCTGAGGAGCTTTTTCCCGGGCAGGGACTTGAGCCGCATCTGCATCTACGGCATAGACGAGCTCCAGAAGATGTAACCCTCCGCTCCGCAGAGGCGGCCCCGGAGCGGACTCCCGCCGCCCCGCGACAGGGGAGATGAACCGGCGCGGGCCCGGACGCCCGCCCCCTGCCACCTGCTCCCCACTCTGTTACCCCCTGCCCTCTGCCGCCCCCCTGTGCCCCCCTGGCCCCCTGTGGCCCCCCTCGATGCCCGCTCCCAAACGCGAAGGCCGCGAGGAGGCGGTAACGCCTCCTCGCGGCCCCGTCACAACGGCACCTCCCCCGCAGCCATGAGAGTACAAGGCCCCTCGCACCGGCGCTAAAGGACGCCGGCGGATTCGGCGGGAAGGCGACGGGCCACAGCGGCCCTCAACTGTAGTGCTGCTTCTTGTTCCACAGCCGCGTCATGCTCTCGCGGATTATCTCCTTGCGCACCCGCTTGCGGAACTCGTTCTCGTCGACCTTGAACTTGAAGGCCTTCTTCCCGTTGATGTAGATGGTCGGCACGTCCTCCTTGTACCTGCGGAAGAGGTCGTCGTTCTTGGTGATGTCCACGACCTTGTACCGGAACGGGATGTCCTCGTTGACCCTGCCGATGACCTCGTTGGCCTCCTTGCAGTTGCAGCAGTCCTTCCTTGCGTAGACCTCAACGATCAGTTTGCTCGTCCCCATAACCCTCCTTTATGGTTGCAGGTTTTTTAGGCGCCACCTACCCTCAAACCGAACTCAGCCGAGGTTTGGGAGAATCGTGTTGAAGTACCCTGACATTATAGCAAAGGAATTCGTGAAAATCAACACCCCGGTGACTATGAGGAAGAGACCGGTGACGATGGAGATGAGGCGCATGTGCCTCTTGAGCCTGTTGAAGTGGCGCAGGAAGGTGTTTATGCCCAGCGAAGTGAGGATAAAGGGGATGGCGAGGCCCGAGGAGTATGCGACGAAGAGGACCACTCCGGCCCAGGGATTGGCGCTCGTGGCGGCCACGGCGAAGATGGCCGAGAGTATGGGGCCTATGCAGGGAGTCCAGCCGGCGGCGAAGCCCATGCCCACGAGGAACGAGCCCAGAAGCCCCGAGGGCTTTTCCCTGAAGAAGTGGAGGCGCTTGTCGCGCTGGAGGAAGTTGAAGTTTATGATGCCTATGATATGGACGCCGAGGACGACGATGACCACGCCGCCCACCTTACGGATGGCGTCCTGGTACTCCATGAAGAGGTGTCCGAAGAGCTGGGCCGAGGCACCGAGGATGACGACGAAGACCGTCGAGAAGCCGAGGATGAACATGAGCGAGTTCTTGATGATGACGCCCTTGAGTCTGCCGGTGTCGTCGTCGCCCGTCAGTTCCTCGAAGGATATGCCGGTGACGAAGGATATGTAGGACGGCACCAGGGGCAGCACGCAGGGAGATACGAACGACAGTATGCCGCCCATGAAGGCCAGAGGTATGCTTACGTCCTGGGTCATGAGAAACGATCCTTCCGTGGCGAGGGCTATCCTCTACGGCGACTCTCCACTGTGCGGCCCCCGCGCCTTCAGGAGCTCGCCGAAGAGCTCGAAGGCCTCGGGGCCGTCCCAGCGCCTGGCGCCGGTCGCCTTGCCTATGACCATGCCGCGGCGGTCGATTATGAAAGTCGTTGGCAGGAGCATGGCCCTGTAGGCCTCGCTCACCTTGCCGCTCGGGTCGACGGGGACCCTGAAGGTATAGCCGTGCTTCTTGACGAAGCTTGCGGCCTTGTCCCTGGACTCGTAGTCGTTGACCGCCAGGACGACGAGCCCCCTGGATGCGAACTTCCTGTGGAGCGCCTCCATGGAGGGCATCTCCTCCTTGCAGGGCGGGCACCAAGTGGCCCAGAAGTTGAGGAAGACGACCTTGCCGCGCAGCTCGCTCAGCGTCACCGTGGCGCCGTCTACGTCGTCGAGCGTGAAGTCCGGGGCCTTGAAGGGCCCCATGCGCTCGACGCCGAGCTCGCGCCAGGGGTCGGCCCCGGCGGCGCCGGCGCCGGGACCTGAAATGAGTATGAGCGCCGCGACGAAGAAGGCGGCCGCGGCCCGCCTCGTCCGGGACATGTCAGTGCCCTCCTCCCCTCGCCCTGTACGACTCCGGCGTGCCGGGACCTTCGTTTATGAGCCGCTCTATGACGGCCGTGCTCAGGGGACTGGTCCAGTCCCTCGGCCCCCAGACCTTTTCGGCTATGACGCCGTTCTGATCGATTATGAATGTCTCGGGCACGCCGGTGGTCTTGTATATCTCCTTTACCCGGCTCTTCCTGTCGTGGAGCACCGGGAAGGTGAGCCCATACTTCCTGACGAAGGCCTCGACCACGTCGGGGCTCCCCGAATCGACGCTCACGGCCAGCATCTCAAGGCCCCTGTCCCTGTACTTCTCGTAGAGACGCTGCATGGAGGGCATCTCGTCCTCGCAGGGCTTGCACCAGGTGGCCCAGAAGTTGAGGAAGACGACCTTGCCGCGGTAGTCGGAAAGGCTCGCCTCGCCGGGTTTGCCCACGAGGGGCAGGGTGAAGTCCAGGGCCCGCGCTCCGGCCACGACGGGCTCGAACTTCTGCTTCTGAAGCACCACGTAGGCGATGACGGCCACGACCGCCACGGCTACGACCGCCACGGCCGGCCAGCCGGAGCCTCCCTGCACCTGTTTTTCCTCTTCTTCGATCATCTCGCTGAGACAACTCCCTTTCCCGCCTCTGCATTCCCGGCCGGCGCGGCGCCGCCCGGGCGCGAGGTCACGGTGTCAACCGGGCTCCCCGTACGGCTCCCCGCACCGCCTCCGGTGTCACGGCGGCGCATCGCCCCTTCGTCCCCGCCGCTGCCCGAACCGGCGCCGGAGCTCTCCTCAACCCCTCGACCGCCCCGCAGACCGCCCCGCAGACCGCCCCGCCTCAGGCGTAGGCGTGGAGGCCGGGGAGGACGAAGCTCACCCCCCAGTAGAGGAAGACGACGGCGGCGAAGCCCGCTATGGAGAGCCAGGCGGCCTTCCTGCCGCGCCACCCCCTCGTGACCCTGGCGTGGAGGTAGGCGGCGTAGATGAACCACGTTATGAGCGACCACGTCTCCTTGGGGTCCCAGCTCCAGTAGGTGCCCCAGGCGTAATCGGCCCAGATCGCCCCGGAGACGATGCCCACGGCGAGGAACGGAAAGCCCCAGGCTATGGTCCTGTAGGCGAGCTCGTCGAGCATGTTCGTGTCGGGGAAGATGTCGAGCAGGAAATTCCTGCCCCTCTTCTCGAAACGGCTCTTGACGAGGTACATGACGCTGAGGCCGAAGCTTATGGCGAAGGCGGCGTAGCCGATGAAGGTCGTGAAGACGTGGAAGTCGAGCCAGCCTATGGCGAACTGCTGGAGGTCCAGCGGCGCAAGGAGATTGACCATCCACTTCCACTTGTTCTGGAGCGCCGGGTTGAGAGGCTCCACGCTCTTGAACCTGTAGGGCAGCAGCGAGGCGGAAAGCATGGCCACCACCGCAAGGGTCATGACCACCGAGCCCATGACCTTCATCCTGTACTTGCGCTCCATGACGAGGTAGCCTATGGTCATGGCCCAGACAAAGAGCACCATGGACTCGAAGAGGTTCGAGAACGGCGCGTGCCCCGACTCCGAGGCCCTGAAGATGAGGACCATGGTGATGGAAAAGAGCGAGACATAGGTCATGGACGTGGCCGCCTGTCCTATCCAGCGCTTCCTGAAGACCACGTAGGCTATGTAGAAGACAGCCGTCAGCGCGTAGAACGCGAACGACATGGTAAAGAACATGAGCGACATTATCACCAGCGGCATTGTGCTATACCTCCGACGAAGACCCCCGGCCGCCCGCCTCGAGCGCCCCGGCTATCTCGTTGAGCTCCCTTTCCATGACGAACCTGTTCTTGTTCACAAGCCCGCCGAGCCTTATCTCCGCCCCCGACGGCGCGGGTCTCACCTCGACCCACAGGCGCCTGTGGTAGACGAAGAAGGCCAGGTAGAAGCCCAGTCCCATTATGGCCGTTCCGACCCACACGATGTTCGCGCCGGGGTCCTTGTTTATGGAGATGCCGGAATAGGGCACCTGCCTGAAACCGGCGAAGACGAGGTCGTCTTCCGTCTCCGGTATGGTGGAGAAGAGTCCGGGATAGTTGAAGAAGAGCCACGGCGAGGCAACGAGCCTGCCGCCGCGGTATATCTCGACGCGGGCGGCCGGGTTGCGGGCCTCGGGGCTCTTGGAGTAGACGACCTTGAGCTTTTCATCGAAGGCGAAGTCGGCAACGTACTCGACGAGCCGGACCTCGTAGTCCGTGCCCGGCACGGCCGTCTTCTCGAACCACTTGACCTTGAAGGGCGGCTCGAACTCCTCCTTGTCCTTCTTCTTGAGCATGAGCTCGGCCTCGCTTATCCTGTTCCATGCCATGCCGTAGCTCGACTGGTAGAAGCTTATGCCCTTGTAGGTGAGGGGCTCGTTGACCCATATCTGCTTCTGGAGGACTTCCCTGCCGTCCTCCATGACGGTGAGCAGGCTGTTGTACTGCCTTATCTGGCCCGTGTCGTAGTAGTCGATCCAGAACTTGTCGAGCCGCAGCGAGAAGTCGGCGTTCGGTATGCGCACCACCCCGCCCACGAGTATGGACTTGAAGTCCTTGTATCCGTAGAAGCTTCCGACTATGGCGCCCACGAGGATGACGATGAGGCTTACGTGGGTGAGGTCCGAGCCGAAGCGTCCGATGACCCCCTTCCAGGCGTAGATGCCGCGGCCCTCGCCGGTCTCGATGACCTTGAAGCGGTAGCGCCTGGCCTTGAGCGCCGCCACAGCGGCGTCGCAGGCCTCGTCCACGCCGCCGGCGAAGGCGACGGTCCGGCGGTTGGAGAGCCTGGAGAGGACCTTGGCGTCGAAACTCTTCTCGCCGAGCACGGCCTTCCACTTGGGCGGGAATCGCTCGAGGGTGCAGACCACGACGTTCATGGCGAGCAGCGCCAGCAACGCGATGAACCACGTGGAGTGGTACATGTCGTTGAGGTTGAGCGCCGTTATGACGGCGGCCCACCGCTCGCCGTACTCCATGACGTACTGCTCCGGCGGCTGCCCCTGCTGCACGACCGTGCCGATTATGGAGACGACCGCAAGCGTTATGAGTACGAAGAGCGTGAGCTTGAGGGAGTTGAAGAAGGCCCATATCTTCTGTCCGAGCGCCTGGAAGGCCCCCCTCGAGGCCGCTTCTCTGGCGGTCTCGTCGATCTTGTCACCCATATATGATCATTTCCCTTCGATCTCCTTGAGGAAGTCGGCGGCCGCCTTGCCGACCTGGCTGTCCGGGTCGAGGCTCAGGGCCTTCTCCCACGCCGACCTCGCCTCCTCGATGTTGCCCACGCCGTAGGCGAGCACGAACCCCTTGGTGAGCCAGATACGCTGGTAGCTCGGGTCTCTCTTGATCCCCTCCTCCACGTACTTGAGGGCCTCGGGAGAGTTGCCCAGATAGTGGTTGGCGAGCCCCAGGTCGTTGTACGAGTCCACGTCGTCGGGGTTTACCTCTATGGCCCTCTTGTAGTAGGCGGCGGCCTCGCCGAAGCGGCGCAGCCCGAAGTAGGCGTCGCCGAGCCTGGACAGCGCCTCGGCGTCGCGCGGGTTCTCGGCGAGCCTCGCCTTCAACCGCCTGATCTCGACGGGCTCGTCAGAGACGCCGGATGAGACATAGTCCGATTCCGCGCCGTCGCCGGAGGTGCGGGTGCCGACGTAGAAGCCCGCGAGGCCGACGACGACGAGCAGGAGCAGAAATATAAGAATCTCTTTGGATTTCATCTCGGGGCTATCTCTTGCGGGCGAATCGCCTGTCTATCTCGGCCCTGATCTCCACCACGTCCATGCCCTGCTTGTACATGTCGTAGGCCATGAGGGCCTCGTTCATGCAGACGTCGCAGTGCATGGCGTGCTGGTCGACGTAACAGGTGAGAAGACTCTTGTGGCCGAAGTTGGGCTTGCAGTCGCAGTAGCAGTAGATGCTGTCGAGGACATCGGGTATCTCTTTTGCTATCTGGTAAGCCCTTGCCGCTTTGCCGGTGAAGTAGGCGGGCGAGAGCGTCTCGCGCGTCTCGCCGCCGCGCAGGCTCGCGGCGTCGACCTTGGCCTCGTCCGTCTTGCTCTGGCAGGAGACGAGCAGGAGCGAGGCGAGGAGGATGGCGGCGTAAAAGACATGGCTGGTCCTGGTTCCCTTTCCGACCGTTGACACCTTGGACTCCTTTTTCCCTGAAGTTTCAAAAAAACATTATATCAAGGCTCGATTAACTTACTATTAAATCAGAATTAAATCGCCTTGAGCGTCGGCCCGGCGGCGCCCCGGCCTGCGCGTCCCTGTCGCGGCTATTGCAGCGGACCGGGAGTCTCCTTACAGACCTTCGCGCCGCCCCCGCCTCAGACGGCCCTGTCGAGGTTCGAGGAGTAGAATGCCTCGCGCGTCATCTTCTCCTCCTCGCCGAAGAGGATGCACTTGGTGGGACACCTCCTGGTGGGCGTGTCGTTCTGCGGGCACTTGTCGTAGTCTATGACCGCGAGGTTCTCCTTCATGGCGATGCCTCCGGGCACCTCGCAGTCCTTGACGCAGAGCGAGCAGCCTATGCAGGCGACCTTGCAGACCTTCTTGGCCTGCGCGCCCTTGTCGCGGTTCTTGCAGTAGACGAAGAGCTTTCTGTCGGCCGGGTGCATCTCTATGATATCGCGCGGGCAGGCCCTGGCGCAGGCCCCGCAGCCCACACACTTGTCGTAGAAGACCACGGGCAGGCCGTTGTCGTTCATGGCCATGGCGTCGAAGTTGCAAGCGTCGACGCACTCGCCGTAACCGAGACAGCCGTAGGTGCAGCTCTTCTCTCCGCCCGTGAGGTGGGCGGCCGTGCAGGACATCTCGCCGCGGTACGAGGCCCTGGTGGCGGCCTCCGCGTCGCCTCCGCGGCAGAGCACGACGGCGAGAAGCCTCGTCGCCTCCATGCTCTCCACACCCATGACCGAGGCCACGGCGTCGGCCCCCTCCTGCCCACCGGCGGGACAGGCGTTGACGGCCGCCTTGCCCGAGGCTATCTGCTCGGC